>JAGQWV010000529.1 GCA_020437045.1 Saprospiraceae bacterium
TGACTATTTCGAGTATTATCGTCTCAGTGGTTATTTATCACAGTATACTAATAAACCGATCGGCATAATTATGGGTGCCGTAAGTATGCATCAATTATTCGATGATCACTACTACACTGAATTGGAAGGTGGGATTTTGGAAGCCTTCGGTCGATTATTTAAAAATAATACGAGACTCTATATTTATCCTTTTCTTGATCCAGAGAGTGAGATCCTTTATAAAGTAGATAATTTTAATATTACCCAAGCACAAAGAGAACTCTACAGTTATTTAGTGACAAGTGGATTAATCCGGCAATTGACGCGTTATGACGAATCACTTTTAGCCATTTTCTCTCGCGATGTTCTTAAACGAATTGCCGAAAATGATGGGTCCTGGAAAGAAATGGTACCTCCGGAAATCTGCAATAAAATTATAGAGCGTCGATTTTTTGGATACCAGGGAAATGGAGAAATCAAGGTGCGTTAAAATTTCGTCATTTGTAACTGATGGACACTGGCTTAATTTAAGGGTTACTTTTATCTATCCCGACAATCCCCGTTTAAAGCTCTCCATAAAAGAACAGGAAGTATAATTAGTAAATAAGTATTAAATTCTTTTTTGAAAAAACACCGGCAATAAAGACATAAAAACGAATCAATTACAATTAGATAAGTGTACCCATACAGCACCACGGACCCCATCTGATTGTAATTGATTCGTTTAATCGCGATTAAAAAAAACATAACTAATCAAATGAATAATTATTCCCGTAGACGTTTCCTGTCCCGAGCTGGTCTAGCGGCTATATCAGTTCCTTCTTTTAGCCAGGGCTATAAATTAGATGATCTTAATAAACTGAACCAGGAAGATCTGACATCGGCCAACATTTCAAAGTGGGACCTGGATACCCCAGCACTTTGTGTTGATTTAGACGCCCTGGAAGGAAATTTAGCTTCCTTGCAAAAAGTCGTCAAACAAAATGGAATTGCCAGTCGTCCCCATGCAAAAACACATAAATGTCCACAGATTGCCCGTTTGCAACTAGCAAGTGGTTCGGTCGGTATCTGCGTCGCTAAAATATCAGAGGCCGAAGTTATGTTTGAACACGGTATTAATCAGCTGCTTTGTACGACTACCAATGTGACCCCGGTCAAGATTGAGAGAGCCATGAATTTGCGAAAGTGGTGCCCGGAGTTTATTCAAGCTACGGACTCACCTGCCAATGCCCGCTTACTGTCTGCGGCCGCAATAGCTAAGGGGATTGTTGCCGATATCGTTGTAGATGTCGATCCTGGCATGCACCGCACAGGGATCACTCCCGGTGAACCAGCCCTGGCCCTGGCTCAACTGGTTGATCAATTACCGGGCCTTCGTTTAAGAGGTATTTTATGCTACGATGGGGGAAGTCAACATGTGAAGGGATTTGAAGCCCGCAAAAAACAGACACTGGAGCGACTCGCGCCGGCTGTAGAAACCATCAGGCTGATGAAAAAATCTGGTCTAAATACCGAAATATTCAGTGGTGGAGGAACCGGCACCTATAACATTGATCATGAAAATGAAGGATTTACGGATGTTCAGGTAGGCAGTTACGTATTCATGGATAATCAGTATGTAGCCATCGGAGGCGAAAATGATACTGAACGCTATACCGACTTTACCCCTTCTCTGACCATATTAACGACGGTACTTAATGATCAATATGAGGGTCGGGTCACAACTGATGCAGGAGCTAAAGCCTGCACCATCAATCAGCCATGGCCTTTAGTGAAAGGTGAAAGCGGTATGGAATACCGGTCAGGATCAGATGAATTTGGTACCCTAACATATGAAAATCCATCCCGCACCTATCGAGTGGGCGATAAAATCGAATTGATCGTTTCACACTGTGATCCGGTTGTCAATCTCTATAATCAGATATATGCTATCCGGGATGAGAAAGTTGAAGCCATATGGAAAATAGCAGGGAGAGGACTGTCTCAATAGCATTAAAAATAAATTAGTTATTAGACATAAGTGGCCGATTCCTTTCTTCCCCCATGGTTGATTCTTTAAATCCTGAACCAACTTATCCGATTATTTCGTGCCTATTTCCACACCGACCTTTATTTTAATGGAAGGGCCAAAAAATCAGATCTCTTTTTTTAGTGTGATACCCATATGAATACAATCTTATAAATAAACGGAGGATCGGTCTGTCCCCATTTAATTATTTCATCTGATGGCTTATTTAAACCTTAAACAGAGCAGTACTACTGACCTATTTCACTGGTTTTTGGATTTTTATATTTTCTCTCTAAACCATCGGTTACTTTACGGTCCTGACTTTTAATTAATTCAATTAATTGTTGAATTTGTCCATTTTGCGTACTGGCTGTCGATTTCAACTCACGGACATCCTGGGTCAAAGCACTAATTTGATTTTGTTGACTTTTAATGATTTCAGTCAGATAAAGCACGACACGATCGTATCGCACATAATCCGGTAGGCCCTCCTGATTATATCCCACCAGGTTATTCAAACCGAGGGAATCCAGTTCTTCAGCGATATAACCGATTTCCATAAAATCAGGATTCTCGGGTCTGGAATAAGATACAGGTCGAGATTCTAGCATCTGTGACCAATTATCCTGTAAGGTCTCAATATTGATCTTGTATCTCCGAGATGAATTATCATATCCGATTTCACCGGTCGTCGGATTATAGGTCATGGCTGACATCATACCAAATCCGCTCAGGGTTGGAGCAAAAACATGTCCATTCTTTTTCACTTCAAAGGCATTTGTCCGTCCAGCGGAGCTACCATTTCCAATGGTAAAAAGGGGATCTGTCGCTACCCACATGTCCTTATTTCCACCACCAATATTATATTGGCCTGCAGCGAAAGATCCATAACTATCTGCCAATGTTTGGGTGCCCATGGCTATCGCCCGCTGGCCGGAGGCGACACTAAATTCTCCTGCAGAAAAACTGGTGTATGCTGAAGCAGTACTATTATATCCAGTAGCTACCGAACTAAATCCTGATGATATGTTCGCTCCCAGGGCAACCGAATAGCTATTGGTCGCGGTGGCCAAAATGCCCAGCGCTATGGATCCATCTCCCTTAGCATTTGAGTTATCTCCAATAGCCATACTCTTCGCTCCACTGGCTCTATTGAATGTACCAATCGCCACCGACCCCTCTCCCAGGGCTGTGGTAAAACTGCCAAATGCTGTAGAACTCTTTCCAATGCTGTCTTGTTTCCATTCAGGACCGGCATATCCAGCTCGGATAGCTCTTTTCGATGGTATCCACAAGAATTTTTGTGCATAATTAAGCGTGTCTTCACCGAAAAGCACAACGCCTGGTTGCTCTACTTGCAAACTAATTTGACCATATACAACAAAGGTAGTCGCAAGGCATAAGATTTCATGATTTTTCAGAGTTAGGTGATCAGAAAGGTATACTTTTTCTGAAATATCTTTCTAATTATTTAAAAATAGAATGAAGATGTTAAACCAAGAGATCATCAAAAAGTCCTGCACTATCTCCAAAATGGTCTACTTGAATGTCCATTGCTTTTAAGAAAGTATGGTGCAGATTG
>JAGQWV010000530.1 GCA_020437045.1 Saprospiraceae bacterium
TCAGGAAATACTTTGAAAATGACCCAAAACGGCATATATTTACTCCACATATTAGCTCCGCTGACAAAACTATTTTTTAAACACTGAAACCCGTAATCACCCATTTGTCTATTCTAACCGTAGTTTAGCGACTAAGTTTTACGGGACAAGCTTAAAACTATGATTTCCAAAAGACAGTATTTAGTCTTTGGAAAGCTGTTTTATGAATGTCTTTTATTGAACTTGTGCATTTTATTGGTCCTGGTAGTTAGGACCCCCGATTTATTAAACAGCTTTTCAGACCTAGGTTTTCAAGAAAACCTATTGACATTACTCGCCGTATTTAATATCAGTTGGTTAATTATTGTGCTGGCTGACGGTGATCCGGAAACCCACATCATGGGTTCGTTCCAGGAACGAAGTAAACAAGTGCTTCGTAACGGCTTTATTTTTATTGGCATTATGTCGACGCTGACGATTTTATTGAAGGTCGAGTACTTTAATCGATCCTCATTGTTGGCACCCATTTTCTTATTCACTTTTTGCAACCTGATTTTATTGAAGCCGCTCTTCGAATTCATGAAGAAGAGAAATCGCTTTTCATCTCACAACTACAACGTTCTTCTTGTAGGAAATGGGGAAAGTGTTGACAAGATTACCACTTTTGCCAGACAAAAAGCTCATTTAGGCTTCGAACTGGTCGGAGTTGTTGGCGATGACTCCAGCAAAATGACTAGCAGTAGTGCCAATCATTTGGGAACCCTGGATGATCTTGATAGAATTTTGGATACAAGGCATATTGATGAAATTTTCATCAACTTACCGCAACAAAGAGAAGAGGAAATCAAGACGGCAATCAAAACAGCAGATCTACGTGGCATCCGGGTGAATCTGGTACCGGAAACCCCGGTATATCTGGGAAGTAATTATCGATCATATGCTCTGGATAGCCACATCCCTGTTTATCAATTGCGTAATAGTCCTTTGGACAAGTTTAGAAACTATCTGATCAAAAAGACTTTTGATGTCATTTTTGCCAGCTTGGTAGTCATTCTGCTTTCGCCGCTTTTGCTACTCATCGCCATTCTAATCAAAATAGACAGTCGGGGAGCTATACTTTATGCCCCTTTGCGTAAGGGGGAGGCAGGTACTACCTTTCGCTGTCTAAAATTCAGAACGATGTCGGTATGTGATGATCCGGTCAATGGTACAAAATCAACGGTCAAAAATGATCCCCGGATTACACGAATCGGTCGAATTCTTCGTAAGTATGATCTGGATGAGTTACCACAGTTCATCAATGTTATCAGAGGAGAGATGAGTGTAGTCGGACCACGTCCGCATCGTACAAACCTTCAGAATGACTTCCGAAAAATAGTGGACGAATATATGGTGCGGCACTATATCAAACCCGGCTTAACCGGTTGGGCACAAGTAAATGGTTGGAGAGGCCCCACAGAAACCGTACGGCAAAAAACAGAGCGAATTAAACACGATTTATGGTATATTGAAAACTGGAGTTTTTGGTTAGATATCAAAATCGTTTTTCTCACCGTGTTTGGAAGGAAATCACGTGAAAATGCCTTCTAAAGAAATCCGTAGTATTTAAACAGGTACCCTGTCATAATCTCTTAAAAAGGATTTGGGCAGGGTATTCTTTTTTAGTCCCTGATCATCCTACTGGCAGGAATCTAATCAACATAAATAATCTTGTGAAGAAACCGCAGACCCAATGAGACCTCAAACGCAAGATTCTTGATGCTTTGCTCTCTGAGCGTTTCAACCCGACCGGTAAAGGGATTCTCCCAATTGGTTACCGGAGGAATAAATATTTGCCGGGAAATATCCGGACTAAACCGAATGTCGATTACACCCCCTATCAACTCGGAAAAGGGAAATTCAAAGCCACCACCAAGCGTTATGCCATAAAGTACCTTATTGATACCCGCTTCAAATCCTTCATAGATCTCCAACTCCGAGGAGAGATTATATTCCCCTCTAATGGCCAGAGAATAATATCCCTGATTGAGACCGACCGGAAATTTCTTTTTTGCTCCAGCCGAGAGTGAAAGATTATTAAACTTCAATTGAAAATTTCGGGCTTCGTAATTCGCACCGGTCAGCGGATTGACGGATGCATTAAAATGGACAGATCGCCCTTTTACATGATAGCCAAGCTCGGCAAATAACGCTCCCTGATCTTCCTCTCCGGCAGTTTCGATGAAGCTGACCAAATGATAGGCAATCAGAGGGTCATTGCCTTGATAATTATTCCAACGCTGCACGCCAATTGTTGGACCTGCTTTAATACCAAACGCATAACTCTGGGCCTGCAAGGCAACCGTAGATGCTAAAAAAACAAAAGCAATGATCAGCTTTTCCATCGGATGGCAATTAGTCAATAAATAATATCTGCCCTGGTTTAATCAAATTCGAGTCCAATTTATTCAGTTGCTTCAAAGTTTCGACTGACATCCGGTATTGTCTTGCGATCCCATACAAGGTGTCTCCTGAAGAAACGATATGTTGTTTTCTTCCCACAGCCCTGTCTATCCTGGACAATGGTTTTACTTCTTCCGAAGCTAAATCTTTCGATGGAACATGCCTTAGTTTAGGCCGATCTTTTGATTTTACCATACCCCGAAGTTTGACTCGCTCCCCAATCGCCGGCTCCGTGCCTGGAAACATGCGATTGCGTACATAAAGCTTCTCGAGTCGGATGCCATACGTCTGGGCAATATCGTACATCGTCTGTCCCTCCTCAACAGTGTGATACTTAATACTGCCTTTGTACCGACTCTTCTTCTTCTCAAAATACACCCGCTCGGTAAAAGTCAACACCTGATCTCTCTGCTTAATCTTTTCATTGAAAGTAATGATGTCCTTTAGTGATCGATTGTATCGCTTTGCAATATCTTCCGGTGTATCTTCAGCTCTTGCATAGACCATATCCAAACCATTGTTGGTGATCACTCCTTCTATATTGGGTATTTTTTCCGGCTCATTTTTCCACTCAGGTGATTGTACCTGACGTTTTTGAATGATGGTATGCTGGTAAGTTGGCTTAGGCGGCGGCGTTGGGGCGGTGCTTGCAGATGCCAGCAAACTTTGTGGCTGGTAGTAATCATACGTATACAACTCGTAAGTCTCAATCAAGTTGATCAGCAGTAAGGCATATCGGGGATTTGTTGCATAACCTGCTTGCTTTAAACCCCATGCCCAGGATTTGTAATCCAAAGGATCGAGATCAAAGAGAAAACTATAACGATATGCTTTACGCGGATCCATTAAGAAATCGGAATGCGCCACGAAAGATTCTTCCGGTGTGGCAAATGCCCGAAAACATGAAGGAATCAGTCTACCTCTTCGATCTAGGTCATCGTCTTTCTTATAGTATGTCGGGCCATCCCATTCCACTCCGCATTTCAATCCAAAATGATTGTTGCTATTCAGGGCCAAATCACTTTGTCCGGCATCAGACTCCAAAATTGCCTGAGCTAATTTTATACTCGCGGGAATACCCGTCCTATGCATTTCTTCAATAGCGATCTCCCGATAACGATCGATAAAGTTATATATGTTCGCCATATCCTGGGCGGAACTGTATAAGGTTAGAAACGTAAAAAGACCAGTCGAAAATAGCTTGTGCATACGCCAAAGATAGTAAATCTAATATTAAAAATATTCTTAATATGTATTCTGCTGATCAACATGCAGCAACACTCATGCCAAAAAAGTAAAATATGGATTCACTTATAAATCGGCATGATAAATGTAAAACTTTGCGTTATGTATCCGGTAGTATTTTCTGCTTCATGAAAAAAAAGATTTACTGTTATATAAGCTTTGTTTTCCTTCTGTTTATTGCCTGTCAATCGGAAAGTAATCAAAGTAAAAATGAGACTGCACCCGTTCCTGCAACGCCCGAAATCACCCAACTCAATAGTTTGATCGCTGCCCAACCTGATCAGGGTGATCTTTGGTTTCAACGAGGAGCCCTCTACTATGATCTGGACAAATACGACGAGGCCATAAGGGATCTCAAGAACGCTATCGAACTAAATCCCAGCGATATTCAGGCCTGGCATCTTCTGGCTGATGCCCAACTAGATAATCTTCAATCTAGAGAAGCACTTGAGACTATGGAAACTGCCGCAGAAAAGTTTTCCGGGAGAATTGCCACACTGTTGAAACTGTCAGAATTTCAATTGATCCTGAAACGCTATGGAGAAGCCTTTAATACGATTCAGCGAATACAGGAACTTGACCCGCAAAATGCGGATGCCTTTTTTATGAAAGGTATGGTCTTTAAAGAGTCAGGTGACACTTCACAAGCTATTAGTCAGTTTCAGGCTTCGACAAAAGAAAATCCAAATATGATCGATGCTTGGATTAATCTGGGACAATTGCTTGCGGCCAGGCATGATCCCGATGCGATCAGATACTATGATGGTGGCCTTGCCGTTGCCCCGGATAATGACCTTCTATTACATGCTAAAGCTCAATTTCTGGCCGGTGAAAATAAAATTGAAGAAGCAAAACAAGTGTATCAAAGAATGATGGAAATCACTCCGTACGCAAGTGAGCCCTACTATGACCTGGGACTTTTGTATCTTGACCAGGACAGTATCGAACAGGCCGTAAATCATTTTGATTTGAGTATCAAGATTGATCCTATGTTTTCCCGGGCTTATTTCTACCGGGGCCTGACTAAAGAAATGATGGGTAATCCTTCAGCTGCCCAAAGCGATTACGAACAAACTCTGCAGATCGATCCCGAAGATAAAGATGCTGCCCAGGCATTAAAACGCCTTAGTGGCCAGCTTTAATAAAGTCCAGAAAACCAGTTTTTTCTTAAATCTTTAAAATCATTAGAAATGACAGTTTTAAAAGTAATTGAAATTCTAGCAGAATCTGAGAAGAGCTGGGAAGACGCAGCAAGAACCGCTGTGGAAAAAGCGAATGACACCGTAAAAAATATCCGCTCGGTCTATGTACAGGATCAGACGGCGACGGTATCAGATGGAAAAATCGCCAAATTCAGGGTCAATGTGAAAATCACATTTGAAGTTAAATAACGGATCGCTGGCAAAGAGAATGAGTTAATTCTATCGTTTTAGATAAATCTTAGGCAACATTTAAGGGCCGAAAGGTATCAACTACTTTGGGACCCAAATCAAATCTTTTTGATTGAACGAAGACGCATTGATCGAAGGCTGTATTCGGCAGGAACCCTCCTGCCAAAAACAGCTTTTTATGCTCTATAGTAGAAAGATGATGACTGTTTGCTTGAGATATGCAAGAAATAAGGCGGATGCAGAAGATATTCTGCAAGATGGCTTTGTAAGACTCTTTCAAAATATCCATCAGTTTAAAAGTGAGGGATCTTTTGAGGGATGGATGCGAAGGATCTTTGTCAATGCCAGTCTGAAAAAATATCAGACCAAGAAGTGGAACATGGAACAAAGTGGGATGGATCACCTTGATGAAGGTAGTATGGATCCTGATGTTATCTCCGCGCTAAGCGAGCAAGAAATTATGCACTTGATAGATCAGTTACCCGATGGATACAGGATTGTCTTTAATATGTATGTGATCGAAGGATATTCGCACAAAGAAATCAGTGAGGAACTAGGTATTAATGAGGCGACATCCAGGACCCAGCTGTTGAAAGCTAGAAAACAATTACAACACAAAATCAATAGATTGGATTTAATCCATGAACGACCGGTTTGATCAACATTTAAGAACGAAGATTTACGCAGTTGAATCTGATGTGCCTGACCATCTTTGGAGTGCAGTGGAACTGCAATTGCGTCCAAAGAAGAACCGTCGTCGGTGGATATTGCTCTTGCTTTTATTAGTACCGGCCGGGGTCTGGTATTGGTCAGCTGCAAATCAATCTGCACAGGAATTAACTCCAATGACTAAATCCCTTACTTCCCAGCTCTCATCAGTAAAAAGTCCTGAAGATCCAGATCGTTTTAAAGAGGCAGCTGTTGAATTATCACAGAAAGAAAATAAAATAGCGGAACAACAGGCAAGGTCTGGATTTGTATCTGCAAACAAAAAGTCGATAGCGGAACCTTTGGCCAATTTTTCGAGAAATAGTAAAGTGGCTAATCCGTTTAGCAATGGATCGCCTGCTATCGATTCTGACATTAACCCGGTGTTGCATCAGCCCCTCAATAATCAATCGCTGCAAAAGAATGAGAAACCGCTCCTATTGTCTGAAGATGCATTTACATCGTTGGAGGAAATCAGATTTTCTGCAATACCAATTGCTGATCCGAAAATTGATATCTGTCCTTCCTTTTCCAATAGCATGGAGATTAAACCTTTTGTAGAATTTGGATTCCAGGCCGGGTTACCTCAGAAGATGCTTTCAAATCATGACCCGGAACTGCAAGATTATAAAAACCTGCGCGAACGTACAGAACGCGAAAAACTCAGCGCATCTGTTTCTGGTCTGGTAGGATTGGATATCGGAAATCGATTAGAAATCAAAACCGGATTATCCAGCACGCGTATCTTCGAAGTTTTTGACTACATCGACGAATCTGCCACCAGAACGATCACCAACATTATCACCGATACCATTCTGGTGAACGGTGAACAGAAGATTCTCACCGACACCACTGTTGTCACCCAATATGGTCAAAGAATAAAATATAGTCAAAATCGGTATACCACTCTGGACCTTCCATTATTTGTTGCCTATAAGTTTAAAGTAAGAAACCATCAACTTCTGCTCCAGGCCGGTGCCATATATAATCTGCGATTATGGGCAAAAGGAGATATCTTATCTCCAGATGAAGAAATCGTAGAACTAAAAAAGAACAACACCATATACAACAAAAGCAGTGGTTTTGACCTCATGGCTGCACTGGGTTACGAATTAAATCTCAGTGAAGGAAACCATCTTCGCATCCTATGCTCTCTCAGACAAAACTTTGGTGATTTTAGTGCACCACAGTATCCCTTAAGTCAACGATACAAACATATCCATATCGGTGTATCGTGGAAACATCAATTATAAGATCATGGAGATTCGAACAATTTATATTGCCTACATTTTGATTTTACTGACTTCATCATGCAGAGAGGTTGATGAATTTATCCCTGTACCCGAGGATATTTATTTTGATTTTGGTAAAGAATTCACCCAATCAGGAGACACCTTATCCTTTGAACTGGATCTTAGCGAACCAAAGATTATCCGCACCCCCCGAGGTACCGAATTTGTATTTAAACCAGAAATGTTTGACTTACAGACCGGTGCATCATGCAGCTGCGAAAAAGTAACCATTGAAATCATTGAGCTCAGCAAAAAACGAGATTATATGGTATACGGTGCTCTGACCGTCAATGATAACAATCTCTTGATATCGGAAGGAGCCTATCATATATCGGCATTTTTTCAAGGAAAACCGTTACAACTTGCTCCCGGTCATCAGGCTTGTTTTTGGCTCCCAACGCAACTAATCGATCCTGATATGAAACTCTTTTTTGGTGAACAATCCAATGAAGGATTCAACTGGATTCCAGCTGGACAAGGTGGTGATGAATCTTCCCTGTTGGCGGGACAATGGCAATACAACGATACGACAGCGCTGATAAACGGATATCAATGTTTCAGTGATCGTTTATCCTGGATCGGAATCAATAAATTCGGAAGTCAGACAACCACTACTACCGTCTGCGTTAGCCTCGAAAGAAATTCGACATCCGAAAACACCGTAGTTTTTGCCATCCTAGAAAGTCAAAAAGCTATTTTGTCCGCAACCGATACAGGTGATGATCAATTTTGCTTTTCAAACCTTCCTCTTGGTCAGGATATCACTCTCCTTGGCATACGTAAAACGGGAGAGGAAAATTACGAGTACACATCTTTAAATACTGTAATCGAAGAAAATCAGCAGATAAATCTCCGATACCGGCCGGTAAGCTTTAATCAATTACAGCTCATACTCAACAACTTATAAGATTAGTTTCTTTCTATGTTCTGTGAATAGTCAGTAGCATCTCCCCTTGAAGGCATTATTTTTTTGGTTATTGTTAACATCAACAGCCTGTTGTGTGTTCTTTTAATTAGAATACGTTTCTATGCCTCAAAAATTTGCCATAGTTTTGCACACTTTCTAATCAATTTCATTTAGTCATGATTCGCATCACTTTTCCGGATGGAAATGTAAGAGAATACCAGCCTGGAATTACGGCGCTGGATATTGCCCGGTCTATCAGTGAAGGTTTAGCTCGTAATGTCTTGTCAGCTAAAGTAAATGGTAAGGTCTGGGATGCTACCAGACCTATTAATCACGATGCTACCCTGCAGCTTCTCACCTGGAATGATACAGAGGGGAAAGCCACTTTTTGGCACTCCTCTGCCCACCTTATGGCCGAAGCTCTGGAAGCGCTCTATCCTGAGACGAAGTTTGGTATTGGCCCACCGATCGACCAGGGTTTTTACTACGATATTGATACCGGTGACCGTCAGATCACTTTAGAGGATCTGCCAAAGATTGAAGCTAAAATGAAAGAACTGCTTAATGACAAAAGCAGCTACCAGAGAAAAGATGTATCGAAAAAGGATGCGATCGAATACTTCAAAGAAAAAGAAGATCCCTACAAATTGGAACTCCTGGAGGATCTGGAAGATGGCTCCATTACCTTCTATGAACAAGGAAATTTTGTCGACCTCTGTCGCGGCCCACATCTGCCAGATACTTCAAAAATAAAAGCGATAAAACTCACCAATGTAGCGGGAGCA
>JAGQWV010000531.1 GCA_020437045.1 Saprospiraceae bacterium
GGGCCGGAGGATCCGCTATTCTCTCTGCCGGCGGTGAGATCTACACTAATCTGGAACGAGGCGTCATAGACGCCACCGAGTGGATTGGACCTTTTCATGACTACAAGATGGGTTTTCATAAAATTGCAAAGTATTACTACAGTCCAGGTTGGCATGAAGCGGGAACCGCTTTGGAGATCTTTATTAATAAATCCAATTATGAAGCTCTGCCCAAGGATCTACAGGTGATTTTAGAGACGGCAGCTGCCCGTCTCAATCAGTATATGATGACGGAGTTGGAAGTTAAGAACGCTGAGTATTTAAAAATCCTCAGAGATGAAGGAGTTGATATCCGCACTTTCCCGCCCGAAGTACTCCAAAAATTAAAAGAAACGACAAAGGAAGTGATCGCGGAGATTATTGAGAAAGATCCAAAAAGTGCTAAAATCTACGAATCGTTTCAACGCTTTAAGACCATTGATAAACCATGGTGCGATTTGACGGAACGCGTTTTCTACAACGAAATTGCCTAACATTATTAATCCATTTTAGCACACGATCCCATGTGTCAAGCCGTCATAATTTCGGATTAATCGTATTAATTTACTAATATGTTATGTATAAAAAGCTGATATAAAAAGCTTTACACTGCAGGTAGAGATGTAGTCCAGTAACATGCCTAAAATCACACAATCGATTGTTTTTTTTAAAAAAAGTGATTGAATATACTTCAAATACTAGATCCTTTTATATTTTCATGACCAGATTTTAGAGTGTGTCAAATTTTATTAGGGCTTTTTGTTCTATTAACAAAGCTTATTTCGATAGGGTTAGATCCATCCTAAAGTCAGAATTCCCGCTCTCTACTGCCAAAAATTTTCCAGATCGGGACTTCATTGATTGACTAACTAAATTTTTACGTATGAAGCTAAAGTTACTCATGGCTGTCCTATGTCTGGTAGGATGGTCTATTTCCGATGCAGTGCGTTTAGATGCTGCAGAAACAATGGGAAGGTTAGCACCCTTTGCTACCATTACAGGGACTGTAACCGATGCAGTCGGTGAGCCTTTACCCGGTGCCACTATCCTGGTCAAAGGTACAACCAACGGAACTGTCTCCGATTTTGACGGTTCCTTCACATTAGAGGTAAACGAGACTGATATTCTGGTCTTTTCCTTTACCGGATATGCTACACAGGAGATTCCTGTTGGAACGAAAAGTGTATTCAACATTGCCTTGTTGGAAGAAGCATCTGCCCTTGACGAAGTGGTCGTGGTCGGGTACGGAATCCAGAAAAAAAGAGATGTGACCGGAGCAATCGCTACCGTCGATAACGGAAAGCTGGAAAAGATTCCAGTGGCATCTGGTGTACAAGCAATGCAGGGACAAGTTGCCGGGGTTGATGTTCTCAGCACCGGAGGTCGACCCGGGCAGGCACCTACCATTAAGATCAGAGGCCGTCGATCTATCTCAGCCAGTAACGATCCACTATTTGTCATCGACGGTATACCGCAGACCAGTGGTACTTCTGCTATCTCGGATATCAATCCACAGGACATTGCTTCCATGGAGGTATTGAAAGATGCTGCAGCCACTGCCATTTACGGATCCCGAGGTGCTAACGGAGTGGTTATCATCACAACAAAGCGAGGTTCAGACGGCGAAACGGTGGTCTCCTATGATGGCTATTATGGTACGACCAGTGCCATCACCAATGTAGACATGATGAATGGTGAGCAATGGGCCAATGCCCGACGGGAAGCCTTTCGTAATGGTTATGATGGTGCAATTCCTCCAGATGACGAAATTTTTGATGTGATTCATCAGCAAGCAATGGCTAATCCGGTTGATTGGCTAGATCTGATCCTTAAAAATGGATGGCAAACGAACCATCAATTGAGTGTTCGTGGGGGAAATGCCAAAACACAATTTAATGTGTCGATGGGATATTATGATGAAATCGGCATCATCGACAATATGGACTACAAGCGAATCACCGGTCGTATGAACCTTGACCACAAGATCAATAAGATTTTTGAGACTGGTGTATCGTTTACGTTATCCAACTCCATTCAAAATTGGGGATCCAGTGCTACGATGGGTGAAGCTCTGGGAAATGTGCCTCTGGGAATTCCCTACGAAGAAGATGGGGTTACCCCACGTTTTCTACCAACCAACGATGGAATTCGAACCAATCCACTAAATGAAATTCTGGATGGTGCCTATGTGGATGAACGAAAGGTAACACGGATTTTCTCTCCTGTCTACCTCAGAGCTAAAATTATGGATGGTTTAACTTTCACATCCACTTTTGGACCGGACATCCGCTTTTATCAGAGGGGACAGTTTAGGGCGAGCTTAACCAATGATAACAGAGGGGGCCCTGCCGACGCCGAAATTCAAAATTACACTGAGACAGGATATACTTTAGAAAACCTCTTAAATTACAACCGCCCGATCGGTAATAGTAATTTAGGTGTTACTCTACTTCAAAGTATCCAGGGATTTAAAGGAATCGATCATTATACCGCAGTCGCCAACCTTCCTTATGAATCCCAATTATTTTACAATCTAGGCACCGGAGCGGTAAAAGGAAATCTGGCATCCAGACTGACGGAATGGCAATTGGCTTCTTTCATGGGCCGGGTTAATTACGAAATTGCTGGTAAGTATATGATTCAGGCCACTTTAAGGGCAGATGGATCTTCCAGGCTCTCCGGAGACAAGTGGAATTATTTCCCTGGACTTTCAGCCGGATGGCAAATCGGACAAGATTTATTCAGCGATGTAGCGTGGTTAAATTCGCTCAAGTTACGGGCTTCGTATGGAGAGGTTGGAAACACTTCCGTCGCTCCTTATCAAACGGCCGGTCGCCTTACGCGGAGAGTATATTCATT
>JAGQWV010000532.1 GCA_020437045.1 Saprospiraceae bacterium
TAAATTATTATTCATTTCACATACAATGGCACTTATAGGATCTCCGGCATTCAGAGAAATGGTAGTTTTACCTGACGTTTTTTCAATAGAGAGCACATCTCCTTCTACCTCAATGGTCTTTCCCAGAAATCGCTCTTCGGCTTTTTGATCATCAACAGCAAATTCATGCATCAAAGCAACAGAAGTTAAAGACTCATCCGGTGCTCTGTGAAGAATATCATTTCTGGAATCTCTTTGGGTATAGTAATAGATTCCCATACCTACCATGAAAAAACAAACGATTAAAATGAATATAGTTCGTCTCATTTCTAATTATTTGGAGCTCCTGCATTAACCCAAGATTCAATTGTCAAAATGTCACACGATGGAAGCATGGATTCATTTTGTGGCATGGGTGAAAATCCGGATTCCCGCTTGACGGCACCCAGTAGTTTTCCGTTATTTACGTAAATCTTGATTTTATCATAACCCTCCAGCGTCACATTTCCGAGATTAAGCGCAGCCGCATGACATTTATAACACCGTGATGAAACAATCTCCAACACATCAGAGGCATAACTGATATTATCGACGTTACATTCCTGGTTTACCTGGAAATCTTCCTCTACATCGTAATAACAACCAATGACCATCCCAACAAAAACAAGTAATAAGATTTTATCCATAGTTCCTCAATTATTTAATGCCCCCTGGGTTATCCATGCATCTATTAAATTTATATTGCATGCTGACAATTGATTACCACCTTGAGGCATTTTAATAAAACCATTTGACCAAGTAATAACTCCGAGTAATTTGCCGGATTTAGCTGCCGTCGAAACACCGCTATAAGAATTCAGGTTAATTCCAGCATTAGGGTTAACATCGCCATGACAGGTCACACAGTAAGTACTGAAAATGGGAGAAAGATCTGCTACATAACTGACCGTAGAAGTATCACAGACCATCAACTCATCACATTGGTTATTTAATGCACCTTGTTCAATCCATTTTGCTATCAGAGAAATTTGGGTCTGCGTTAGCGCTGCATTGGGAGGTGGTGGCATACGATCACTGAGATCGTCTTCCGTAATTTTTTCATATAATTCCGATTTATCCAAATTGTAGGGCACCACCGTTCCCCCATGAGCGGTTAACCCTTCATAACTCGTCATGATTAACCCATGCTCCGCAGAAATCGGATCGTGACATCCGGCGAATGCACAATTTCCCACTAGAATGGGAAGTATATCTGATTGGAAATACACCATTGAAGTGTCACAAGGTTGCGCGACTGTATCCATAACACTGGTATCAATCGGATTGACTACCATTGTATCGCCTGGAATTGTATCATTAGTTTCAGGTTCCAGGGTTCCCGGATCAAATGGAATTTCCGTACGACAAGCCCACATAAACATCAGAACTGACAACACGAGGAATAATAGATACAATCTCATCAAATTCAACTATTTAAAGCATTCTACGCTATTCGTAAGCGGCATTTTATTCAACCAGACTTCCTGTTTCATATCCGAGCTATTGCTAGATTGTTCACCTACCCTGGTCAATGCATTACTAACTACAACCCAAAAATAGGTCCTTAATGTGCATCCGGTGATTCAATAAGGACGAAAGCGTCTAATTATAAACTGAAGAGGGATTCTTTAGCGATGAAATGCAGATGCAACGAGCTAGAAGAGAATATCCAACGTCGGTCAAAAAGTTACTTTTCTAGCCTAGCAGCCATTTTTTGAAGTGAGGAGATCGTTCCGTGCTAACGATTGATTCTAATTCTGCAGCAGGATCCAATTCGATTTTAACTCTGCCTTTGGAGTGACTACTCATAGAACCGATGGCATCCATATGAATAATAAATTTTCGATTAATTCGAAAAAACTCATTGTTTGGTAATTCAGATTCCAGAGCTTCCAGACTTTTGTTCAGAGGAAATCTTCTGCCCTGTCTCGTAATTGCAAACGTTATCTTATCCTTGGAATAGAAGTATGCAATTTCATCCAGTCTGATTAAATTAATTTTTGCACCCACCTTTATCAGAAATCTTCTGGCTCCTCCGATAGATTCTTCATCAATCTCCGTTACTCCTCCTGTTGCCAATTCATCGTTAGAATGAAGATCATAGCGTTCGAGCTTCTTGAGTGCCCGCTCTAAATCGTTACGTTTAATGGGCTTCAGGATGTAATCTATGGAATGATGCTCAAAAGCTTTGAGGGCATATTCATCGTAGGCGGTCGCAAAGATGATTGGACAATCTATTTCCACCTGGTTGAAAATTTCAAAGCAATTGCCATCAGACAGATGGATATCCATAAAGACCAAATCGGGAGAAGGATTTTTTTTAAACCATGCCACAGCGCCTTCAATACTCTCAAGTACGTTCAGAAATTGAATGGTTGGATCAATTTCCAATACATGTTTTACCAGCCTGCTGGCTGCCTGTGGTTCATCTTCTATAATCAGTGCCTTCACTTTATATCTTTACGTTTTATTAGTGGAATCGAAACAGAAAAGGATTGGTCATTCTCTTCAATCACTACTTTTTTCTTGGTCAGGATTTCAAACCTGGTTTTGATGTTTTGTAATCCGAACCGGGTGGAAGGTTCCTGGGTTTTCTTGGGTTGCAAATTATTTTCGACTACAAGGTACTCATCATTTTCTGATCTGATCGAAATTGTAAGCGGTTTTTGCCGCGAAATAATGTTATGTTTTACTGCATTTTCAACCAACATTTGTATGGTCAACGGGGGGATGTAATAATCAGTTTCGTCAATAAATTTTCGAACTAAGAGGTTCTTTCCAAAACGCTTCTTTAATAGAAATGTAAAATCGTCAATGAGCACTAATTCATCATCCAGTGGAATTAGTTTTAGATCTCGAAACTGAATAATGGACCGATAATAATCCGATAACTTCTCAATATATTCAACTGCTAAATCTGGATCCTCTTCAACAATACCTGCTAATGTGTTAAAACTATTGAAGAGGAAATGTGGGTTTATCTGCGCTTTAAGGACTTCATATTGAGACTCGATTCTTTCCCGGTCAATCGATTCACGTTTACTAATTAATTGCTCCCTGTACCGTTGATATCCATAAAAGGCTCCTCCGGCACACAATGTCATTAATGCCAAAAACCAACCACGCTTCCAGAAAGGTAAATTGATCGTAAATGAATACGTTTGTTCCGTAGGCAGAATCGGTTGATCATTCATCACGCTCCGAACTCTGAAAGTATAATCACCAGGAATCAACCTGGAGTAGGATATTGATTGATCTCTGGTGATTTTCCAGTCCAGATCATACCCCTCCAACTGATATTCATAACGAACACTTTGAGGAGCAGCATACCAAATACCTACATAATCAAATTCAATGAAATTCTCATGACTGGAAAATTTTCGTTTTGTAGCGTAATCGATCGGTTCATTAATTAACCTGATTTGATCAATGATCACCGAAGGATATGTTTGTACCATGTTTTCATCACTTATATAGTGAATCAAGGAGTTTTGTCCTCCAATCCAGATAGACTCTTTATCAAAAGCCGAAATGACGTTCAATCCGGGGTTTAAATGATCCAGACCAGTGTTTTCATCAAAGTATCGGAATGTGCCATTTTTCGGGTCATAGACATCAATACCATCTTCATGAATCATAATTAAATGACCAGACTGATCATTAGCTATCGAGGTTATCGTTTGACTGCTTAAGCCATCTTCTAATCCAAGGTGTTGCCAACTTTCTCCGTCATATTTGAAGACCCCCTCTCCATTAGTACCAAACCAAAAATCTCCCGAATCATCTTCCGTTATGCAATAGACCGTTTTTGCCGGTAGTAGTCCTTCACTTAAGAGATTGGTTACCTTATCATCGGTCAGATTCAGCACCCCTTGACCATCCGTACCAAACCATACTTTTCCATCCTGATCTACATAAACCTTATAGAAAAAATTACTACTAAGTTCAGTATGTGCGATGAGATTTTTAAAAGGAATCCTTGTACCGTTAAGGATTCCCTTACTATTTGAAACTTCAATGATACCTCCAAGAGTTGCTAGCCAAAGACGATCCTCTCGACCGTCAATCGAAAACACACTTCCGTTGACAAGCCCCTCTTTTTCAGTAAGGCTGAGACTTCTTTTTGTTTTCGGATCCCAACAGATAATCCCATTTCCAAAGGTGCCGATCCAAATTTTCCCATTGTTGTCACTGTACAGAGATATAATATTTTCATTCGGGAATTGTTGATATTTCAATTTACCGTCATGCAAGACATACAATCCCTTTCTCGTACCTACCCATACCTGATCATCCGGCGATTGACATACGGCCTGAATGTCTCCCAGATCATGATGGAGTATATCCAATGTACCAACACCACTAAACAGTAAGTGTTGGTCGAGTAAAAACCAAATATTTCCTGCCTGGTCGTAATATATCAATTCACATTCCTGCATTTGAGTTTCCTCAATTTGCCTCATCATTTCCAATGAACCATCATGCATGAACTCACAATCTAAAACTCCATGATCTTCAGTACCTATCCATAAGCTATTACCAACAACCTGACAGATAGTTCTGACCGAACCATATTGCCAATTCTCCACCTGAAAGTCGACACTGTCATCCGCCGTTGAATAATGACAAAATCCATTACTTTCAAATCCTAACCACATTCCTGTAAGACTTGGACAAAGACTATAAACGATTTCATCTGGAAGGCCATCTGCACGTGTGATGTTTCTAATATGTTTCTTTCCTTCCGTAAATTGACATATACTTACACCATTGTCCGTTGCTACCCATATCCTGTCCTGAGGATCAATGGTCATCTGGTAGATTTGATTTTCAAGTAGTCCATCCTCAATGTTTAAATTGTAAACATGATCATTGGTCTGGACATAGACACCTTCACCATAGGTGCTATACCACAGTCGCCCCTGACTATCTTTAACTATCCCCGAAATCGGGACGCTGGGCAAACCTTCTTGTGGCTTATACGGATGATTAATTTGGTCCTGTGCTAGGTAGTAAATCGAACCATCTTTACATCCATACCAAATTTGGCTACTATCGCAATATAATGCGGTGATGGAAAATTGTGCTAGACTATCAGATCCATTTGACATCAGATTAAAGTCATTTCCATCGTAACGGTACAAACCGGCCTCCGTGCCCAACCACATAAAGCCTCTATGATCTTGTTTGATTACAGACAAGTTAGTGTTGAGAATTTTCGCTATGTCGACTTTGGTAAAATGGGGAATCTGTGCCCAGGAGCTCATCGTAATAATGCAAAGTGACAAAGCCACCAGGAGTAGAATTCTGAGGAATATTTTATTAATTAACCCATTACTGTATAGGTTTGTCAAGGGATAAAGTGTCTGAAGAGAAAAAAACATTCACAAAAATTCTGAACCAGTGATTATTAGTTTCCATCAAAAAGGCCACAGCATTAAAATTCAGGACAGGTCTTGATTTTACAAAGGAACATTTAATTAGAGTTTTGCTTATAAAGTGTGATTTCAATTCCGACCCGAATTTCCTCTGAAATCTTTTGAGCTACAATTTTAGGAATATCTATATCATGTTCTTTGAGTGCCACAGAAAATTCAGATCGAATTATTACCCGGTCAGAAAATAAAGTAACCTTACTTGGTATGATCCTCTCCTGTTTAACGCCATGAATATCCAGAATACCTTTCGCCCGCAATTGATATTCACCTTCACTATCCCAATCGATTTGTTCGATTATTTTACCCGCAAAAGTTGCCCGAGGATACTTAGATGTTTCTAAGTAATTCTCATTAAAATGGGTGCGTTGCAGGTTGCTATTAAAGCCTTCAAATGATTTAACATCTATGGTAAATGCAAAAGTATTTTCGGTCGGATCAATAGCTCCTCGCAGAACCTTACTATTTGCTTTGATTAACTCAAGTGGTGCATCAGATGTGAATTCCACGACACCGTCATCCGCTCGGAATAGATCAACCTGGCCACCCAGCTGGGATTGTGAAAGTAAACAAACCATAATAAGATGGCAGAGCGATCGGAGCATAGACATATAAATACAATTATTAGTTCTGCGGTTTGATTATATGGTCAAAAAATTCCTCTAGTTGTTCAGGTCCTAGGTCCTTACTGATGATTTTCTTATCCCTGTCCAGAATAAATAATTTCGGAGTTTTCTTAATGTTAAAAAGAGAGTGCATATAGGATTTTCCCCCATGCATATCTGAAGTGTTTATCCAGTCATTTAAGTTCCGCTCGTCAACAAACTGCCAACATGGCGGTTCATCCTTCAGCACTTTGGTGCAAACTGAAAATACTTCAAGTCCCAGATCCTTTGCGTGTTTATCATAAAATTCTTTAAGCTTAGGCATGGCTTCTTTACAATGTCCGCAATCATGAGCCCAAAAAACCAAGACAATGTAATCTGATTTTACATCGTACAAAGATATATCTGAGCTATCCCTTAATTGCAAAGTAATATTAGGGGCATATTTACCAATTAGAGTTGGTTCGGCATCCCGGGCATTTTCAAGAATTCTCTCGAGTTGGCCTTGTTCGACCCATGGTGCTTTTCCCTTACCATAATATTCGAGGGCAATATGCACATATACAGCATCCATCCCGACAATCTTGCTCTGGGCATAATCATTCAGGAATTTTATCAGAAAATAACGGTAAGTTTCCTCTGCCCCCTCCATCTTATGTAGTAGATAGTCTATCGATTGATTGATCGAATCGGGATGTTGTGGTGTTAACTTCTCTAAATAATAATTAACCCTGTCAAAAATAATATGCCGGGGTGCTCTCAATAATCGTTCATCAGACAAGTCGACATGATCGAAATAATGATGTTTATAATACAGATATTGTTTCATATTGATTTCCTCCGGTGTGCCTTCGAATTCTGGCAGGTCCAAAGCAAATCCACTTTCAATCAATGCGGAAGTCAATAACCCAGGATTAGCAGAAACCAGATCTTTCTGGTACCTCGTTACTTCTTCATTGATCATCTTCAATTTTTCGTCAACTACCTGTTGCTCAGCCTCCGACAAATCCTTTTTTTCCGCATTCAATTGATCAACTTCCAATCTTTTTGTACTGATATACCTCAGATTCTCGTAGAAGAGTGAATTATCTTTTGAGCCTTCAAATTCGATTGTTTGCTCGATACTGTCAAGATCGCCGGAAAAACTAAAGTCATTTTCATGTTTATTGATCATTATCTGAAAGTATTTATTGTCCGGTGGTATTACGAGCAAATAAACTCCTTCTTTTAATGAATCCTCAGAAAAAGTAAAATCACCTGCATCCACGACAGTAGTATCAATCAGATATTGTTTGTCACCGTAATAATACCCGAGGTAAATGGTGTCTTGAACATAATTGTCGAGGTGTCCATTTATGGTAAAGGCAATCGGTTGCGCTTTGACATTACAAAGAACAAAGGCAAGAAAAATGATTGTATTCGTATATTTACTTTTCATAGAATAGTGCCTGTTTTCTGGATTTTACTTATTTGATATTAATTAATAAGAGTGTACACAAACCAATATATATGAACACTTACAGTTATGGTCATAATAACGTTGAATCCCTAAAAAATCATGTGCCAGTCATCGATCTCGATCGGGGAGCAGCTAATAAATAAAGCACGGCCATTCTCACCGCGACACCGTTTTCTACTTGTTCCAGTATAATAGATTGATCTGAATCAGCTACTTCACTACTAAGTTCAACTCCCCTATTGATTGGCCCGGGATGCATGATAACAACGGAAGATTTCAGACTGTTTAACAAAGGTAAGTCGATACCAAAATATCGGTTATACTCCCTCAATGATGGAAAATACTTGATGTCCTGTCTCTCCAACTGAATCCGAAGTACATTGGCAACATCACACCATTCCAACGCTTCGCGAATATTATAGGAAACCCTGACGCCCAAAGATTCAATATGTTTGGGGATTAAAGTTGGTGGACCACAAACCATAATTTCTGCCCCGAGTTTTCCCAGACAAAATATATTACTCAAAGCAACACGACTATGCAGAATATCACCCACGATGGTCACTTTAAGTCCCTTGATACTTCCAAAATGTTCACGGATAGAAAATGCATCTAAAAGAGCCTGAGTGGGATGCTCATGCGTACCATCGCCTGCATTGACAATATTGGCTTTTATATGATTCGATAGGAAAGATGCGGCACCTGGGGCTGGATGCCTCATAACCACCATATCAACTTTCATGGATAGGATGTTATTAACAGTATCCAACAAGGTCTCCCCCTTCTTAACAGATGAAGCGGAGGAGGAAAAGTTTACCACATCGGCAGACAATCTTTTTTCTGCTAATTCAAATGATATGCGGGTACGGGTGGAATTTTCAAAAAACAAATTAGCGATAGTAATATCTCTTAGGGACGGCACTTTCTTAATAGGTCGGTTAATTACCTCTTTGAAACTATCTGCCGTTTCAAATATTAGTTGAAGATCATCTTGATTCAGGTATTTTATACCGAGAAGGTGCTTCGAACTAAGCTGCAATTCTGCCATTACTTGCTATCAATTTTATTAGCGAAAAGTAATATGCGGTCCTGAGTGGATGTTTCGCCCCATTCTACCTTGACATATGCCTCATCCAGCGCATCAATGGTCAGACCAACATAATCACTTGCAATCGGGAGATGTCGATTAAAGCGACGGTCTATGAGTGTCAATAGTTCCACATTATCGGGCCTTCCATAGTGCTGTAAAGCCGTCAATGCTGCCTGAATGGTCCTTCCGGTATATAGTACATCATCGACCAAAATGACCTCCCTATTTTCCACAAGAAAATCCATTTCCGTAGTATTGGCCGCAAGAGGTTTGCCCCTGGTACGAAAATCATCACGATAGAAGGTGATATCGAGCTTACCATAATCAATATGATGAAGCTTTAGAATTTTCTTCAATTTACTGACAATCCGGTCACTCAGTGGCACACCTCGAGGTTGGATACCAATGATACACGTGTTTGAAAAGTCCGAGTACCGTTCAATCAATTGATGACACAACCTCTCAATAGTTAGGTTAAATCGGTCTCCTTCTATGATAACTTTTCCCCTGGCCATCTTACATCAAAGATAGTTATTTGTTAGCACCACAGATAAAATCAACATCAGGTTTATTGTGAGTAATTTGCCAATTGTAGAAAACTCCTCTATTGCTTCTTTTTACTCCAGGAGTCCTTAAGTCCTACGATGCGGTTGAATACAGGGTAACCTGGTTTGGAATCAGGATCCGTGACAAAGTAACCGGTACGTAAAAACTGAAAGTGTCTTTCCGCTGGCACATTGCTGAGGGAAGGTTCAAATTTTGCATCCTTAAGTACCTTCAAGGAATCGGGATTAATAAACTCCAGGAAATCTTTGTCTTCATGATTTGTGGGCTCTGCATCCGTAAATAGATTTTCGTAGAGACGAATCTCTCCAGATATCGCCTCGCGCTTGGACACCCAATGCAAAGTACCTTTGGCCTGGATACCGGAGACATCTTCTCCACTCTTACTATTTGGATAGTACGTACATTTAATTTCACTTACCTGTCCCTCTGCATCTGTTGAAAAACTATGGCAATGAATGATATAGGCACTTTTGAGACGGACAGTTCGGTCAGGTCCCAATCTAAAATACTTTTTGGGAGGATTTTCCATCCAATCACTTCTTTCGATGTAGAGTTCTCTGCCAAATGCTAACTTCCTCACTCCTGCTGCCTCATCTTCCGGATTGTTTTCGGTCTCCAGATACTCCATCTGGTCTTCAGGGTAATTCTCAATAACCAATTTGACGGGGTCAAGAACCACCATCACTCGCTCCGCTTTCTTGTTCAAATCTTCCCTAATGCAGAACTCAAGTAATGCGAGTTCGATCAGGTTATCTCTTTTTGCTACACCCACCTTTTCACTGAAGACTCTTAAGGATGCCGGTGTATAGCCTCTCCGGCGTAAACCGGCAATGGTGGGCATACGAGGATCATCCCATCCTGATACATAACCCTCTTCAACTAATTTAAGTAGACGCCGTTTGCTCGTGATCATATAAGAGACATTGAGACGGGCAAACTCAATTTGTCTACTGGGAAATATCTCTAATTCTTTGATAAACCAATCATAAAGTGGCCGATGATTCTCAAATTCCAAAGTACAAAGGGAATAAGTGATTTCCTCAACAGAATCAGACTGTCCATGGGCAAAATCATACATAGGATAAATACACCAATCGTCTCCAGTACGATGATGATGGGCCTTTTTAATGCGATACATCACCGGGTCCCGCATATGCATATTGGGTGAAGACATATCAATTTTTGCTCTGAGGACTCGTGATCCATCGGCAAATTCTCCTTGCTTCATACGTTCGAACAAATCGAGATTTTCTTCAATAGTGCGATTGCGGTATGGGCTTTCCACGCCAGGCGAAGTTGGATTACCCTTCATTTCAGCAATCTCATCTGCATTGGAATCATCGACATAAGCAAGCCCTTTCTTAATAAGCTTCTGAGCAAACCCATACAATGTATCGAAATAATCTGACGCATAATATTCCCGATCTTCCCAATCAAATCCCAACCAGCGAATATCTGCTTTTATACTATCAACATACTCGGTATCCTCTGTTGTAGGATTTGTGTCATCAAAACGAAGGTTTGTCAACCCGTTATATTTTGCCCCAATGCCAAAATTCAAACAGATAGATTTGGCATGACCAATGTGGAGGTAGCCATTAGGCTCTGGCGGAAACCGGGTATGTACTTTTTTAGCAGGGTTTTCCGCAAGGTCATTTTCGATAATCTCTTCTATGAAGTGAAGAGACCGTTCGTTTGCATCCATTTATATTAATTTTCGGGTATTTGATAGATTAATGTTTCCTTACATTCTTTCCGGCATCTCAATTCCCAGAAGATCCATACCGTGCTGCAGTACTCTCGCCACTCCCTGATTAAGCGTCAAGCGGAAAGACTTTGCTGCCTTATCTTCTGCACCCAGAATCGATAAGTCATGATAGAATCGATGATAGGATTTTGCTAAATCATAGCAGTAACCAGCCACTAGTGATGGATCGCATTCATTTGCCGACTTTCTCACCACATCGGGAAAAATAAACAATTGATTAAGTAACACCTTTTCTGACTCCTGAAGTTCATCATAATCCTCAAAGTCATCATTCTCAAAGTCAAGGGATTTTCGTTCTATGGACTTGATCCGAACATAAGCATTCTGAATATAGGGTCCGGTCTGTCCCTGAAGATCCACACTGGCTAATGGATCGAAAATCATTCTTTTGCCAGGATTTACTTTTAGAATAAAAAACTTCAGTGCGGCCAATCCCACTTTTCGAAATATCTCTTCCTGTTCTGAATCGGGTAGACCGGCAATATCGCCCTTTTCCTTGGCAAGCGTACCCGCTTCTGTGATGACATCTTGTATTAAATCATCTGCATCTACTACGGTACCTTCTCTTGACTTCATCTTGCCAGTTGGTAAGTCTACCATACCGTAAGCTAAATGAAAAAGTCCGTCCGAATATGGTTCTTCCAGTATGTTTAATAATTCAAACAATACTTTGAAGTGATAGTTTTGCTCATCAGCCACTACATAAATCATCCTGTCGATTTTGTAGTCACGATATCGCATCATTGCCGTACCGATATCCTGTGTGATATAAACAGATGTGCCATCGGATCGCAGCAGGATCTTTTCATCCATATCCAGATGTGCTAAATCCACCCAAATGGAACCATCTTCCTTCTGATAAAATTTATTCTTTTTAAGACCATCCAGAACCTCCTGTTTACCGAGCTTCCAAGTTTCCG
>JAGQWV010000533.1 GCA_020437045.1 Saprospiraceae bacterium
TAGAAAACTGGAAAGAAGCTTTTGAAACCATGCATTCGGGTGATATTGTAAAAGCCATTTTAAGACCGTAATCTAAATCTTCAGCATGCCAAAACTTGCCGCTTTTCCCAAAGCTTACATGGATGCCTTATGTATTGATGGCACCATGAAACTCCAGGAATGGATTGACCTGGCTGCCACCCTTGATATCCAGGGTCTTGAATTTTATTCGGGATTCCTGGAGATGCAGGATGAAAAAAATTGGGTACACTTCCGTAGCCTGGTCGAAGATCACGGGATGACCATTCCGATGCTCTGCTGCTCTCCCGATTTTACGCACCCCGACCTTGCGTTCAGAAAGCAACAAGTCGAGCTGGAAAAGAAATGGATTGATATGACTCATGCTCTTGGTGGCAGCTATTGTCGTGTCCTTTCCGGGCAAAAAAGACCTGAACTAACCAGAGAAGAAGGTATTCAATACACCGTAGAATGCATTCAGGCCTGTCTCCCCTATGCTCAGGATAGAGGCATCCATCTTATTATTGAAAATCATTACAAGGACAATTATTGGACCTATCCTGAGTTTGCCCAGATGAGCGATGTGTTTTCTGAAATAGTGCACCGCATTTCTCATCCTTTCTTTGGGGTAAATTATGACCCCAGCAACACTATTCTCGCCGGTGAAGATCCGATTGACTTACTGCAGAAAGTCAAAACGCGGGTTATTACCATGCATGCTTCTGACCGGTATCTGGCTCATGGTACCATAGAAGATTTACGCAAGCAGGAAAACAGTATTGGGTATGCTTCATTGCTTCGACATGGCGAAATTGGTCAAGGCTTGAATGACTACGACGAAATTTTTAGTATTCTTAAATCAGTCGGATTTGATGGCTGGATAAGTATTGAAGATGGTGTAGATGGATTCGATCAATTGCAGAGATCTGTTTCTTTCCTCAAAAGGAAAATCTCGGAAATCTGGAGTTAAATTTTATTTATTGAATTTGATAGGAAAACAGCTTGTTTTTCTATGATAGTTTGATTCTCAAATACTCCATATGCCCTAGTTAAACCGGGATTATCCGGGATTATTCATTAGGATTTTATGATGCCCGTCCCGACATCAATCGTCGGGGAGAGACTCAAGAGCAACCTGCCCTCCGTACAAGACTATGGCAGGCGGGTAAAGACGGTTAAAATCTGACTTTGATTTGAAAAATAGAATAATTGCTATTTTTAGGAAAGTTGTAATATTTATCATGTCCATCTGCAATTTTCGATCGATTATTTTCCTGGGTTTTTGCATCTCCATAGCATTGATCTGCTCGCAATGCAATTATCAGGAATATCAGTCTGGAATCTCCATTACAGGAAATGATCCTGAAGTAAGGCTGGTTGCAGGTGATGATGAATTTACCGATGCACAGCTCGATCAACTTAATATTGACGTACGTCTTCTGTTTGCAGAAAAATGCTATAAGTGTCACAATAGCACCAAACATAAGGCAGCACTGATTCTGGATACGGAAGAAGGGATATTTGAAGGAGGGGAAAATGGGGAGGTCATCATTCCGGGACACAGCGAAGAAAGCGAATTGGTCCGGCGTATCAAATTATCCTCGCGTAATGAAGATGCCATGCCTCCGGAGGGAAACCGGTTGAGTAAAGATGAGATCTCCTTGATCAGTCTGTGGATTGACCAGGGCGCGCCATGGGCAGATACTACATTGAAATTGTTCAGAGAAGCACCCCTCGAATTAATAAAGCCATCCTTACCACCTACCGATTTAAAGTGGAAAAACGTAATTGACCTTTGGGTTGATCTTTATTTTCGTGCCAAAAAACTAAAATGGCCAGAGGAGATTGACGATCGAAGGTTTATTCGAAAGTTGTATCTGGATTTAATTGGTAAACTCCCAACACCAGAAGAAATCGATGCCTTTGTATCCGACAATGATCGCAATAAGCGCGAAAAGGTCATTGATGCTTTATTGGCAGATGAAGAGAGTTATACCATTCATTGGCTAAGTTTCTGGAATGATCTCTTACGCAATGACTATACTGGTACTGGATTTATTACTGGAGGAAGAAGACAGATTACGGACTGGCTGTATTGTGCTTTATATGACAATGTTACTTACGATCAAATGATCGAAGACCTGATAAATCCCCGTTATGAATCAGCAGGATTTATCAAAGGAATCCAATGGAGAGGGGTCGTCAACGCCAGTCAACGCACCGAAATTCAGGCGGCCCAGAACGTATCTCAATCCTTGCTGGGAATCAATTTAAAATGCGCTTCTTGTCATAATAGTTTTGTTAATAATGTCAGATTGGATCAAGCCTATGCATTTGCTAATGTATTTGCTGACAGCAGCATGCAAATTTATCAATGTGACAAACCAACGGGCCGGTATACGAATACAGAATTTTTGTACCCACAGTTGGGACCGGTTGTAGCAGACTCACTGACTGACCGTCTTACCTTACTGGCTGACGTTATGACCAGGCCGAAAAACGGACGGATATTCCGAACACTGGTAAACCGCTACTGGGATCGCTTATTTGGTAGAGGCATTGTCGGAACGGTCGACGATATGGATCAGATACCCTGGAGTCAGGAATTACTGGATTGGTTGGCCGCTGATTTTATAGAGAATGGTTATGATTTGAAGAAGCTGATCAAACAAATAGTTTCTTCAGAAATATACGCAACAACTCCAATCGATCTTACTCCGGAAGAAGTCACGAAACCAGGCTACATTTTTAAAGGTCCCGTTTTACGAAGAATCTCTGCAGAACAATTTATCGATGCTTTTTCGGAAGTTATCGCTCCATTTTATTCCGGAGTTCAGTTTACTCAGAGACTTCCCGATGGAAAACCTAATTGGATCTGGCACCGGGAGATCGAACTGGACCGGGTTGTTCTTCCAAAACCGGGAGAACGTTTTCTACGGAGAAAATTTGATCTAAAAAAAGTGCCGGATATTGTCTCAGCAGAAATCATGGTAACAGCCGATTCCAGTTTTCAGTTGTTCCTCAATAATCAACCCATTTGCATCGTTAATGATTGTCGATCTCCTCAAACATCCACGATCGATAAAAGCAGTCTGACCCGAAAAAATTGTCTCGCCATCGAAGCAAAAAACGATGGCTTAATCGCCAATCCTGCTGGTGTACTTCTCACTTTGAGAATTAAATACGCTGATTCGGAGGAATTCATAATTTCTGATACCAACTGGGTCACCACAGATCAGATACCCTCCGAAGGATGGAGGCAATATAACTTTATTGACACCAGTTGGAACAAAGCAAAAAGCTATGGTGGTAAAGGATACTGGGGTTACCCTGTTGAATTTATCCCTGAAAAAAATGATCAATCAGCCCGTGCAGCTTTGGTTGCTGCGGATCCCTTTAGTTTGGCTT
>JAGQWV010000534.1 GCA_020437045.1 Saprospiraceae bacterium
AGTGGTCAGGATTCAGTGGTCAGGATTAAGCGATAAAATCAGAATGAAATAAAAAACCAATCATAAATAATTTCTAATGCTAATTCGTCCGAGAAGAAACAGAAGATCCGAAGCTATACGAAAGATGGTGCAGGAAGCCCGTTTGGATGTAAGTCAACTGGTGTATCCGTTGTTCCTGGTGGATGGAAAAAATATCAAAGATGAAGTTAAGTCTTTGCCAGGTAATTTTCGGATGTCAGAAGATGAGGTATTAAAAACCATTGAAGGCTGCGTCGAAAAAGACTTGACCAATTTTATTCTTTTTCCCTCTGTTGCTGATGATCTGAAAGATAAGAAAGCAACGTACAGTTGGAGTGATGATAATTTTTATTTGAAAGTAGCGGAAAAGATTAAAAGTGAATTTCCTGCGACCACTTTGATCAGTGATGTGGCTATGGATCCCTACAGTTCTGATGGTCACGATGGTTTTGTAATTGATGGTAAAATTGATAATGATAAGTCTCTGCCGATTTTAGCAAAAATGGCAGTAGCCCAGGCAGAGGCGGGATTTGACCTCTTGGGCCCCTCCGATATGATGGACGGTCGAGTCGGCATGATACGAAAGGCACTGGATGAAGCCGGTTTTGTGGATACGGGTATTATGAGCTATACGGCGAAGTATGCCAGTGCCTATTATGGCCCCTTCCGGGATGCGCTGGATTCGGCTCCCAAGGCAGGCGATAAAAAGACCTATCAGATGAATCCAGCCAATAAAAGGGAAGCATTGATCGAAGCGGAATTAGATACAGCCGAAGGTGCCGATTTTCTAATGGTAAAACCGGCACTGAATTATCTGGATGTAATTCACCTATTGAAAGAACATAGTGAATTGCCTATTGCGGCATACCATGTCAGTGGAGAATGTGCAATGCTCATCGCTGCTTGTCAGAATGGATGGTTGAATTATGAACAAGCAATGCCCGAAGTTTTGCTCAGTATTAGAAGGGCAGGTGCTGACGTAATTATATCTTATTTTGCCAGGGATTATGCAGAAATGATGAAATTCTGGGCCTGAAATTGGAATGCTGATTGGATTAGGAGGTTTATGGCCAATAAAATGATAATGGGCGTTGCTTTCATCTTACTCGACTTTTACAAATGGTTTTATGCATACCGCACTTTGGTCCCTAATGCGTAAAAAGTAAATTCCGGGTTCGAAATCATGTACATTGATATACTCTTGCGTGTATTTTACCGAAAGTATGTTACGGCCATCGATAGAGATTATATCAATCTCTGCCTGTTGAATATTTTCGATGTTGTCGATATAAAGCAGATCTTTGACCGGATTAGGGTAGATTTTAAAGTCTGTGCCTATTTGTCTTTCAAGAGTAGGGACGATTTGGTCTTTTACGGAAAAGCCAAGATGACTGGAGTCAGACAAAAGATGGTTCGGAGCTACTGCATAAAAGATTAAACCACGACTCTCAATAATATTACGGAGATAGGTCGTATCTAATATGGTGATCGAATCACCTGGAAGCACTTCAAGATCACTGATATAATGATAGCCATTATTAAGAACACAGTTAATTTCTCCCAGTATATCCTTGTAGATAGCAAAGTTTTCCAGAACTGCATTGGTGGTATTTTGAATAGTTATTTCTGCTATTGTTGGTTCTGAAGAGTCATAATAGTACCATATTTTATCTTCATTTGTTGTATTAATACTGCTTGGCGATGGATGAGATAAAAGGTTAACCGATGATATTTGTAAGTTTTTTCGGACAATAGTCTTGTCGTTTAATTTGATTTTTCTTAAAAATGGTATGATGGCATAGAAGTTAGGATTCCAATTGGGATCGGGCTGATAGCTATGGTATTTACCCGTATGATAATAGATATCTGTATTGAGAAATCCCTGTATTTCACTTTCTCCTTCCAAGCCTGAAGTCATTCTTTGTATCAAATGAAGATTGGTGTCGAAAAGATCAATGTAAGTATGCTCAAGGTTGTGTGATATAATTTCAAATGAATTAAGGTGTCCATTCCCAACCTCGATGACACCTTCTTCATCGAAAGCAATACTGTCTAATGTTTTTAATTCAGGGAAACTATATTTTCTGAGATATTTGTCCAGTCCCAGTGTGAAAAAATGGTGATCAACAAATAAGATTTTATCTGTACCGCTAATTTTTTTACTAATTAAGAGTTCGTTTTTCCAATTATAAATGGTTATTCGCGGATCACTTTCGTTCTTATTGAAGACAATGAATAGACTATCGAATAACCAAGTATCATAATTTCGATAATCTTCATAGTCGAACTGAATACGGTGAATTTCTTCAAACCTTTGATTATAAACCAGGATACTATCTTCTTTTCCGGCAATCAGGAAGGGTAATTGAATCTTTGCTATCCCTCCATTACTACGATAGGGAAAAAGATTTCTTGTAGATAGTGGATTAAACTCGTGATCAAATGAATAAACAAAAGTAGTGGCAGCAGGTACATCATCTGCCAATAATACTCTGGCGGTCATGAAGTATTGTTGGCTGATGCTATCAAATTCTATTCCATTGATGAAGCCATAACCATATTCGTCAATGGCTGGAGATTGACAATGTAGAAAATTGCCTGTGGTATCAAATACCCAAAAAGCGGGCCTCATGCAGCTGCCAATTCCACCACCAAGAATAACTTTTTCTTTGTTTATAAGTAAAGTACTAATGGTCGAGCCTTCAAATTCCTGTTGCGAAAGTGCATATTCAAAATTCTGGGCCTGAAGATCTATCGCATTATAAAGGAGGATGACCA
>JAGQWV010000535.1 GCA_020437045.1 Saprospiraceae bacterium
AAAATTTCAGCCTTCCTTCTATTGTTGATTTAGTTGCCCCGAATATAGAGTACCTACCAGGTGTGAGTATTGGAATTACCTCAGAATATGCAGTGAATGATCACTTTTCGATAATGTCGGAAGCCAACTATCAGGAGAAGGGCTTCAGGGTGCGAGAGAATATGGATGTAAATCTTTTTAAGTTGGATATTCCACTGGGGGTGCGTGTCGATACCCGAATCAGATATTTAGATATTCCTCTGATGGCAAAATATGCCTTTGGTCAGGGCGCAGTGAAGGCTTATGTAGCTGCGGGACCTCAGATGAGTTATGCACTTAATGGACGAGTTAAAACGAAAGCTGATTTTCTATTCGATTTTAATATAACTAATATTCCGATCAATTTTTCGAATGTCAACTACCAGCGTTTTGATATTGCCGGAGTTTTTGCTGCAGGTATTGATATTCCTGCGGGGAATGGAAGAGTATTCTTTGATGCAAGATTTAGTCAGGGATTAAATGATTCCTTTAAGGTACCAGTGATTGATTTGAATATTAAGAATCATGGTTTTGGATTTGGCGTGGGCTACAAAATGGCTCTTTAGGTTAGGATTATTTTTACCTGGCAACGTCTCTTAGGGGCGTTGCCATTTTTTTTTGATTGACATTAATAGACCAAGCAGAGGGTCTTTGCTAATTTGTAACTTTGCGAGATGTTAGTTATTGATAATTACCAATTAGAGCATCTCTTCAGTTTTCCTCCTTTAATATCAGCACTTAATCAGGGTTTTACAGAAGATATCGTAACACCTCCACGCGAGCATCATCATTATTCAGAGGGCTCAGATCTATTATTAATGCCGGCATGGAAAAGTGGTGGATACCTTGGTGTAAAATTGATTACCGTAGTGGCTGGCAATCGAGAACTGGGAATCCCGAGTATCCAGGGAAGTTATTTGCTTTTTAATGCCGAATCTGGGGAACCAATCGCACAACTTTCTGCTCCAATATTGACAAATTTCCGGACTGCTGCCACCAGTGCATTGGCAGCTAAATATTTAGCCAGAAAGAATAGCAAACGATTTTTGATGGTCGGTACCGGAAGTCTTGCTCCATTTTTAATCAGGGCTCATGCTTCGGTAAGATCATATGATGAGATTGCAATTTGGGGACGTAATTCTGATAAAGTAGATAAAATCATAGAAACACTTGAATCGGAATTTTCAATTAAAAAAGTTTTGATAGGTGACCTGAGTTCAGCCACCAAAGACGCCGATGTAATTAGTGTGGCAACAATGTCGGGAAATCCACTCATTTATGGTGCGAATATTCAACCTGGCACCCATGTGGATTTAGTGGGTTCATATAGACCAGATATGCGTGAAGCCGATGATGAAATGATTTTAAAATCGAAACTGTATGTCGATTCACCGCAGGCCATTCACGAATCAGGAGATTTGGTAATACCAATCCGAAATAAGGTAATTAATATTGATAGAATTTGCGGTAGTTTACCGGATCTTGTAAAAGCCAGGATTAAAGGCAGGAGTAATGATGAAGAAATTACCCTTTATAAATCAGTTGGCCACGCCTCACAAGATTTAATTGCAGCCATATTTGCCTATCAGAACTACGGAAGATTTTATTTAGAAAAGATATAGATCCATGCAACCGGATATAATTGTGATCAATCGCAGTCTACAAATTCCCTTTTATGAAATAAAATTAAAATCACTGCGATCGGGAGGCCCCGGAGGTCAACATGTGAATAAAGTCGAAACAGCCATTCAACTCTTATTCGATATTAACGGGTCATCACTTCCTGAGGAATTGAAGCATAAAATATTGTCCTCAAAAGATAAACGAATAT
>JAGQWV010000536.1 GCA_020437045.1 Saprospiraceae bacterium
TTAATAAAATGATGGAGGAGGTAAAGAAAGCCGCCTTGGAATTGAAGAAGGAGGGAATAGAGGCTGAAGTAATTGACCTGAGAACAATCAAGCCCCTGGATATAGATACTATTGTTCAGTCTGTAAAAAAGACCAATCGACTGGTGGTGGTCGACGAATCATGGCCATTTGCCGGGGTATCAGCGGAAGTTGCTTATGTTATTCAAAAGTATGCTTTTGATTATTTGGATGCTCCGGTCACTAGAATTAATGCTCCGGATACTTCATTACCTTATGCCCCCACACTGGTAGAAGCCTATATGCCGAACCCTGAAAAAATCATTAAAGCTGTTAAAGAAGTAATGTATGTATCCTAAAGGTATGATACGCATTTGATGTCCACTTTTGAAAGAATACGCGAATCGATAGCCAGTCTTTCATTCGAAGACCAACTAGAGAGAAGATCCGTATTCAGGACAATAGATATGCATACCTGTGGCGAACCCCTTCGTGTCGTTTTACATGGCCTCCCTAAACTAAATTCGACCTCCATCCTCGGAAAAAGAACGGAGATCATGCAGTCTCACGATCATATCCGAAAGTTATTAATTCATGAACCACGGGGACATGCGGATATGTATGGCTGTTATCTTGTAGAGCCTGAACGTCCCGAAGCGGATTTTGGAATAGTATTTATGCATAATGAAGGTTATAGCACGATGTGTGGTCATGGAACAATCGCCATAACCAAATTAGCTTATATACTTCAATGGAAGCAAAACAATAAAGAGGTATTTACGCTAGAGCTGGATGTACCTTGTGGCAGTATCAAAAGTTTTATCGACCAGGATGCCGATCAGGAATTTGCTGTTCGTTTTCAAGGTGTACCATCCTTTGTACTCAGAGACAATCTCACCATAGAAGTGAGGAAATATGGAGATATCTTATTCGACATAGCTTATGGTGGAGCGTTTTATGCTTATGTGGATGCTGATAGACTTGGTCTCTCCCTTGCTTCCAAAAATATCGGCGGTATCATAGAGGCTGGAAAAGAGATAAAAGCAGCAATAATCGGCGCTGGTATTCCGGTCCTGCATCCAATAGAAAAAGATTTAAGTTTTCTCTATGGCGTGATCTTTCGATCGAAAATTACAGAGACCAGTGCCAACTACAGAAATGTTTGTGTCTTTGCTGATGGAGAGGTAGATCGCAGCCCTACCGGAAGTGGGTTATGTGGATTCTTGGCACTGCTGAGGCACAAAAAGATGCTTGGAGTCGGAGACCATTTAATTGTTGAAAGCGTGATTTCCAGCCGTTTCGAAGGTCAGATTTTGAATGATCGAAATTTTTTCGGATATCAGGCAGTAGATCCTCTGGTAGGAGGAAATGCGTATGTAGTTGGCGATCAGTTTTTTTATCTCGATCCCGAGGACCCCATTCGGGAGGGTTTTTTCCTGCGTTAAAGTTATTTCGAGAGATATTTGGCAAGGAAAATGCTCTGGAAAAATGACAAACCTCCATTCTGATCAATATTCTCACGGGAATTGATACCAAGTTTTCCCACTATTGAGTTTTACGTAAGGTATACCAGGAGATGAGTAAACGAGCAGCGACTAACTTTCAGGAGATTAATCTAGATCATTATCTATACAGTTCAATACCCTTGAGGTTTCAGGGTGTTGACCCACCTGAATTTGAGGACTTTATAGCTTTCCTCTTCAAGCAAAATGGATATGAATTAGTGCAGACCAGCTACAGTGCCGATTTTGGGGCGGATATTATTGTAAAGAAGGATGGTTTACGCACAGCTGTTCAGGTCAAGCGGTACTTTGAACTGCATAAAGTAGGTGTTTCGGATATCAATCAGGTTATTGGTGCTCAGCAATATTATCAGTGTGACCAGGCATTAATGATCACCACTTCATCTTATACGCCAGCTGCCAAAGAACTGGCAGTTAAATCAGGAGTGATTCTTTGGGATTGGGAACGATTAGAAAAAGCCATTTCCGATACATTTTTTGAAGGGCAGTATCATCAGGATTATTACAAAGCCTATCCGGTCGATATTTCCTCAACAAATTCGGACCTCCTTAAGATTGAAATTATGGATGTCTATATCCCTGATTTAGAATCTGAAAACTCCCGCATTCTGATTCGGTTATCTAACCTCACCGATATTCAGCACAAGATAAAATGTGACTTACCTATTCTGTTGACAACCAATCAGTTTCAATTTTCTGCAATTAAGTTTGTCGAAGAAAGCTTTAGTAGTGGTATTTTATATCCCAATGCGACCATAGAGATTATTTGTGAGTTTTCCCGACGCCAACTTTCCGATTACGATCGTAAGGACAGGCTATTGCTACCGGTGCATTTTCTGCAAAGCCAAGAATATATAGTTCTGGAACAAAAATTAGGATCGATCAAGAACGAATGCTTCCTGGTGACTTTTTATTATGGTCGGACGTCAGCCGAATACCGCCAAATGATTGCTTTAAGGGACCAGGTCTTACAAAAGAACTTACTCGGCCGATCTTTCATCAGCGCATATTACTTTTTGGGATCAAGACTCGTCGACTATTTATCTCATGAACCAAAAATGGTTAATATATTGAGACCGTTGGTTCGGGGCATTGTGAAAACAGCTATTCGAAATAAGCGATAACTTTTGTATGCTGTCTTCCTACTACTACTGCCGTGAATTCACCAAAAGTTAAATGCCAGGGTATTGTTATTCGAAACTAAATATTGGAAAGCAATCTTTTTTTCTGCTCGTTAAAATCTTCCTCAGTGATTATTCCTTTTGCTTTAAGACTCGCTAATTTTTCCAATTTGGTGTAGACATCATCACCATTGGTTTCAGATTGAGACTTTTCTTTTTCCATCTCTTTGGCCACTTTTTTACCAACCTCAAATTCTCGTTCGTAGATTTCTTTGGCCTTATCAAAATTAAAATCCATAAAATTTCCCCCTGTACTAAAATGCCATATAAATACCTGGCCGATAGCATAGGTAGAAGCACCACTCAAAACAGACATCGTCACACCACCCAGAATAGTACCAATACCAGGAATGGTTTTAACGAGAGAAGCACCCATTCTGGCCATTGTACTTCCAGTGATTGCACTAATCCAGCCCTTTCCTGCCGACTCCTTAAAATCCTGATCGTAAACCTTCGCCAACTGTTTAAGCATGTCTAACTGTACAACGGAAACAGCGGCAATATCCAGCAATGGTACAGGCACAAGTCCTGCTCCTAAAGAATATAAAACATGACTCTTGACAATATCTTGTGATAAATCCTTCTTATTCATGGTTTTGTTACTTTTACTATTGGCATTAACGCCATTTACGCAGCCTAAGTTTTCTAATCCATACAAACAGATGGAAAATTCAGATCAACAGCACTAATTGAGAGTTTTGTGGCTCAATCATTCGCAGGTTTCGATCCGATCTTTAACTCCAAATCAGATGGGATTGCATCTTTATGCACTGTGATACTGATCGTGTTTAATTCAAAATAGGGTCTGGAAGCAAAAAGGTAGCCATCCAACCCTACTCCCTTACCCCAGGAGTTTTTCACATAATAGTACTCCTGACCCTCCTGATCTTGCGCTAGACCAACAATATGCATTAAATGATCATCAGTCAATCCATAATTATCAAATTCCTCCTGACGCATTACAGGAGTAATTTTCACTTCTGGCGATGGCTTATCAAATGGTCTTTGTCTACTATCCGCCAACATAGCATCTGATGGCACAATGGCCAATCCCTGCCGGGCAGAAAAACCTCTTTCGCTGACGTCACAATCCCAAACAACACTATAACCTTGCTTCAGCGCATGGTCTGTAATATTTGTTAGATCATTGAGGGTCACATTAAAAAAGCTGCCATGCACATAGTTGTCAGGGATTTCCAAGACAAAGTAGGTGTATAAATCATGATGATTAAAAGAGGTTAGGCTGACATAGTCCTTAGCATTCAAACCGACATAAGCCTCGGCAAAAGATTTCGCGTCCCAGCTTTTTCCATCATATTCGAATGTGGTTGGGAGAGGACCCAGGTGCT
>JAGQWV010000537.1 GCA_020437045.1 Saprospiraceae bacterium
AAATTCTCTCTAAGTGCGGTTCAGTTTTAAAAAAACAATTATATCAACGACTCCCATCGCCCTATATTGCTTCGTTTCGCCGGACAAATCACGGGCTACCCCGCATTTAACATTTGATCCCGGTGACTATTCTTTCAGATCTTCCCAAACCGGATTTCGTTGCCCGGTATATCACGGATTTATATAATACCTCTTACATCCCGATTGACTGCTATGAGTCATCACCTCCCCCTCAAAGTAGCATTATAGTATCGCTACAAATCTTCCGTTTTTGGAAATGATCAATTATTTTAAATCTGAAATATGTCCTTCAAAACCAGGGTGGTTTGCCTCGTCCTGCTGAACATCTAAAACCTGCGTAAAAAGATGCAAACATACACATAGCAACCGATTACACATCGCCTGCAGATACTATATATACACCTGCGGATGCAAATAGTGGAGAATGGTCGTAAAGTAGTCTTAACGACAGAAGCGCTTCGTGTGGTACATTTTTTTTACCTTGCAGCGCAATTTTTTCAGAAGGCTTATGGGACTAGTGAAAGCAAGTATAACTGGCGTACATGGATACACTCCGGATTATGTCCTGACCAACAAGGAATTGGAGTCGATGGTCGACACTTCAGACGATTGGATCAGCAGCCGCACCGGCATTAAAGAAAGACATATTCTAAAGGAGAAGGGAAAGGCTACCTCTGACATGGCGGTTGAGGCGGTCAAAGGCTTGCTAGCCAAAACCAATACCCGGCCGGAAGAGATTGAATTAACTATTTGCGGTACAGTCACTCCGGATACCGTCTTCCCGGATACTGCCAATACCATAAATCATAAAATTGGTGCGGTTAATGCCTGGGGGTTCGACATTAACGCAGCCTGTTCGGGATTCTTATTTTCCTTAAGTACCGGAGTGCGCTTTATCGAATCTGGTCGGTATAAAAAGGTCCTGGTGATCGGAGCCGACATGATGTCGTCAATTGTCAATTACGAAGATCGTACTACCTGTATCCTCTTTGGTGATGGTGCAGGAGCCGTGCTGTTGGAGCCTTCTGCCAATGGTTTTGGATTTGAGGATGAGGTTTTGCACGGTGATGGCGCCGGCCGTGATTATCTGGTCATGAAAGCTGGGGGCTCGCTAAACCCACCTTCAGCCGAAACGGTAGCCAGAAAGGAACATTATGTATTTCAGGATGGCCGTCCGGTTTTTAAAGCTGCGGTAAAGGGAATGACCCAGACCGTACAGGAAGTGATGGAACGCAACCAATTAAAAAGTGAGGACATCACCTGGCTGGTACCACATCAGGCCAATCTACGTATTCTCTCATCCGTGTCGGATGCCCTGGGATTTCCAATAGAAAAGGTGATGGTCAATATTCACAAATATGGAAACACCACGGCAGCAACCATCCCACTGTGCCTTTGGGAGTGGGAAAACAAACTTAAAGAAGGGGATAAATTAATACTCACTGCTTTTGGAGGTGGCTTTACCTGGGGAGCAAGTTATCTCACCTGGGCATACACACGATAAACCATAAAGTATTCTAAACTAATCTATGGCAACAACATCAGATATCAGAAACGGACTGTGCATTAACTGGAACGACGATATATATAGTGTCGTGGAATTTCAGCATGTAAAACCGGGTAAAGGGAATGCCTTTGTCCGAACTAAACTTAAAAGTATTTCATCTGGCAAGAACATTGAATATACGTTTCCCGCTGGTCACAAGATCGATGTCGTCAGAGTGGAGCGACGCAATTTTCAATTCTTATACAAAGATGATCTGGGATATCATTTTATGAACAATGAGACCTTTGAACAAGTGGCCATTGCTCCGGAAATGCTGGAAAGTCCTCAATTTCTCAAAGAAGGAGGCGAGGTAGAGATACTTTTTCATGCGGAACAAGAGATCCCTCTGACCGTTGATATGCCGCAAAACATTATATTACAGGTGACATATACCGAACCGGGTGTTCGTGGCGATACAGCTACCAATACCTTAAAGCCGGCCACCGTAGAAACCGGTGCAGAAGTTCGGGTACCCCTCTTTATAAATGAGGGTGATTTAGTAAAAATCGATACCAAAAGCGGTGCTTATTTAGAACGCGTAAAAGTTTAATGTATGGACTTTAAAGAAATTACGGAGTTGGTCAAGTTGGTCAATAAAAGCAACCTGATCGAGTTAAAAATCAAAGACGGTGACTTCGAAATCACATTACGCACCGAAAAGCACGGACTTTCGAGGTCGGAAGAACCCGTCACTACTTATATTACCCCAGCAACTCCGGCTCCGGCTCCGGCAGCTCCGGCAGCAGCACCCGTCGTCAAACAGGTAGATCTGCCTGCGGAAGCTCCCGTGGTAGTTACCGCCGAAGATGCTGAGGCAAAAATAGACTACCTGGAGATTCGATCACCGATGGTGGGTACCTTCTATCGGTCGAGTTCTCCGGACAAACCTCCTTATATAAAAGTGGGTGACACGATCCAGCAAGGATCTGTAGTTTGTATCATTGAAGCCATGAAGCTCTTCAACGAGATTGAATCGGAAATCACCGGTCGTATTGCTAAGGTGATGGTTGAAGATGCTACACCAGTCGAGTACGATCAGGTTTTATTTTTAGTGGAAAGATAATTAATGCAGATGGCTAAAAAAGAAGCTATCAAGATGTTTAAGAAGATCCTGATTGCCAATCGGGGTGAGATCGCTTTGCGGGTGATACGTACCTGCAAGGAGATGGGTATTCAGACGGTAGCCGTCTATTCAACAGCTGACCGGGAGAGTCTGCATGTGCGCTTCGCTGATGAAGCAGTTTGTATCGGACCTCCCCCCAGTTCTGAATCCTACTTGAGCATCCCAAAAATAATGGCGGCCGTTGAGATTACCAATGCCGACGCTGTGCACCCGGGATATGGATTTCTGGCTGAGAACGCCGATTTTGCTGAAGTATGTACCGAATACGGAATCAAGTTTATCGGTCCTACTCCCGCAATGATCCGGTCTATGGGTGACAAGATTACGGCTAAAGAAACAATGATTAAAGCCAAGGTACCAGTAGTACCCGGGTCAGAGGGTCTGATTGAAGACGTAGAACACGGCAAAAAAGTAGCCGCAAAAATTGGTTATCCGGTCATCCTTAAAGCTACCGCCGGTGGTGGTGGTAAAGGCATGCGAATTGTTCGTCATGAAGACCAGTTTGAAGATCAATGGAATGTGGCCCGCAAAGAAGCGGCTGCCTCTTTTAGCAATGACGGCATATACATTGAAAAGTTTATCGAAGAACCCCGCCATATCGAATTTCAAATCATCGGAGATCAATTTGGCAAAGTAGCTCACTTGTCAGAAAGAGACTGCTCCATTCAACGCCGGCACCAAAAACTGGTGGAAGAAGCACCCTCCCCCTTTATGACAAAATCCCTTCGGAAACAGATGGGTGATGCGGCCATAAAGGCAGGTAAAGCCATCCGGTATGAAGGATTAGGCACGGTAGAATTTCTGGTAGACAAACATGGCAAATTCTACTTCATGGAGATGAATACCCG
>JAGQWV010000538.1 GCA_020437045.1 Saprospiraceae bacterium
TTCGAGTCCCGTCCGGACCGCATTAAGTGTCATATAGCCTTCACATTTGTGAGGGCTTTTTTGTTAGACCTATATAGACCTAAAGTAAGTACTCGCTTATTCTTGAGATGAAATATTCTTTTATTCAGATATCGGATACGCCTAAACTTAATCCTGAAAAATTCAGGTATGAAATTTGCTGTCCAATTATTGTCTTCCTCCAAAAAACACAATAAGCATCACAGTTTCCCCCGATCGAGTTAAATCGACCTGAGATGTTATACGTGGTAAAAAACTTATCCCTCATTGTGGCAGGGCTTCTCCTCTTTTTCCAGGCAGGAGCGCAGACTAATCCAATAATCGCCGAAGGCACTATACAATCCATTGACCATCAGGGACCTATAATACTTCATATTGCCAAGGTGAGGTCTGGCAACCTGGACCCCGGATTGCTTTCCGTTGAGATTAGTGCTGGATCTTATGATAAATTATACCCGGGCCTGCATCGCTTCCGATCGCAAAAATGGTTAGTAACTCTACTTGCCAAAGGTGATTCCTCAAAGTATGAATTAACTTCAGCGTACGGACTCGGCACAGATTCTTCGCAAGAAGATCCTACAACCCCCATTTTTACGCAGGAAGAACTACATAATCAGAGATTTTCCCGGGCTTCCACTCATGCCTATGAACATACTGTAGTGGAATTGGTCAATCAGATACGCTGGGATACTGGTATGTTGCCACCACTCAAAGAAGTGGATCTTCTTCAACTTTCTTCAGACAATCACAGCGAAAGCATGGGAAGTAAAAACTTCTTTAGCCATTGTGATTGGTCTGTAACCCCTTATACCTCTCCTTCGGACAGAATGGAGGCGGAAGGATACTATGGTAATTCCTATGCAGAAAATATTGCCGCAGGATATGCAACTCCTACCAGTGTCATGCAGGGGTGGATGTCCAGTTCCGGACACCGGGCTAATATTCTCAGCTCCAGTAACCGGGAAATTGGTGTCGGCTATGAATATGACAGTAGTGATAAGGGTAATGTAAAATTTGATAGCAATAGTGACTGCAGCAGTGATGGAACCAGTGGTCCCTTCTATGCCTACTGGACGCAAAACTTTGGAGCACGTTCTACTGTATACCCAATTGTGATTGAGCGGGAACTAGCGATGACCAATGACCGGTCTGTTAGTTTGTTTCTGTATGGCCCGGGTACGGCAACCTCGATGCGCATGAGCAACGATGGAACCAATTGGTCCGGGTGGATACCTTATACCATGGACTACGAGTGGGACCTATCCAGTGGAGATGGACTTAAAACCGTCTATTACGAAGTAAGCACCGGATTTGAAGGATCCGGCACCGTCTATAGTGCCGAAGATCAAATCGAGTTAAGTGGAAGTTGCGACCCGATGGTTTTTAGCAACACCGAATTAAATGGTACGCAAACTTATAATTCGTGCGAAATCATAGCCGATCCAAATGTTATGATTAGTGGGGATATTATCTTTCAAGCAGGATCAGTCACCCTGGGTGAAAATGTCGAAGTACCTGAGAATGCCACACTAGAGATTCGCATTCAATAACTCTCATGTAAAAAGATTCATTCTATTAGATGAACCCCCTACCGGGTAAAACTTTCACGTATATCAACATTTCTATTTTTTCTTTATTCTGAGAGAAAATAACTTCCAGCGCCTTGTTGACTTGCTTTGTCTTTCATCAGAATGTTTTAGATTAGCCACTATAACGAGTAAGTAGACATGACCACAGTACTAAGGGATAAACTCTTGACCATTTTACCACAAAATAGAATTAAAGACCGGCTAATCGATCGATATGCATATGCCAGTGATGCCAGCCATTTCTATCTGGTACCAAAAATTGTAGTTCAACCCAATACGATCCAGGAAGTACAGCAATTGCTCAAACTTTGTCAGGAGATTGGTGAAAAAGTGACTTTCCGGGCAGCTGGTACCAGTTTTTCCGGACAGGGCGTCACTGATGGTATACTCGCTGACTTAAGTAATTATTGGAGATCTGTATCACCAGAATCATCCGGGAAAATAGTTAGGGTGCAACCCGGAGTTATAGGTGCACACGTCAATCAGGCTCTAAAAAAGTATGGGCGAAAGATGGGCCCAGATCCTGCCTCTATCAATGCTTGTATGATGGGTGGCATTCTATCAAACAACTCAAGTGGCATGTGTTGTGGGGTGGCCAATAATTCCTACCACACCCTAAAACACCTCACCTTTGTTCTACCCAACGGAAATACTTACAACACCGAGAAGCCGGAAGACTATTCCAGATTTGAATCTGAAGAATCCCGGGTATTTCAGGGATTGCAACTGTTAAAAAATGAAGTAAGAAATAATGCGGAGCTCACACAACGAATACGCAAAAAATATCTGCAAAAAAATACAGTTGGCTATTGCCTCAATGCTTTTCTAGACTTTGATCACCCCCTGGATATCCTCGCCCATGTGATCATTGGTGGTGAGGGAACATTGGCATTTATTGCTGAGGCCGTACTGCATACCATTCCTGACCTACCCTATAAGATCACCGGCATGCTTTATTTTGATAGCCCAGCCACAGCTTGCAATGCCATTTTTGATCTCAAGAAGACTGGTGCCGAAGCGCTGGAATTTATGGACCGGGCATCACTAAAATCAGTAGAGGACATGCCCGGTGTACCTGATTTCTTTAAAACATTACCGGATCAAACTTCGGCAATTTTATGTGAATTTCAGGAGACAACTGAGTCCGCCTTACTGCAAAAATATGAGGATGCCAAATCGATATTCAGCGATCTACCTTTAATTCGAAAACCTGAATTTACCCAGGACACGAATCTCCAGGCGCTACTTTGGAAAATCAGGAAAGGCATGTATCCTTCGGTAGCCAGTATGCGGGCAAAAGGAACCTCTACATTATTGGAAGACTTTACTTTTCCGGTAGAAAGATTGGGTGATGCCGTTGTTGATATTCAAAAACTATTTAAAAAATATAATTACGCTAACGGGATTATTTTCGGGCATGCCAAGGATGGAAATTTACATTTCGCCGTTTCCCAAAGTTTTATTTCTGCAGAAGATATTGATCATTATGAAAAGTTTAATGATGATCTTTTCGACCTGGTTGTCGACAAATATGACGGTGCGTTAAAGGGCGAGCACAGCACGGGCAGGGCGGTATCAGCATTTGTGGAAAAGGAATGGGGGCCGGCCGCATATCGCATCATGAAAGAATTAAAAGAATTGGTTGACCCACATAAATTATTGAATCCCGGCATCATCATCACCGAAGACAAACACACCCATATTCATCACCTGAAAATGATGCCGGTCGTCGAAGAGGAAGTTGACCGGTGCATCGAATGCGGATTTTGCGAAAATCACTGCCCAAGCCGGGATTACACCTTGACACCTCGTCGTCGCATTGCCATCCGGCGAGCAATTAAGCGTCTGGAAATGGCTGGCGATATCTCTGCCCAAAAAGCTTTATTAAAAGAATATACGTTTGACGGAATTGAGACCTGTGCCGTAGATGGTATGTGTGCAACCAGTTGCCCGGTCGACATCAATACAGGTGAATTAATCAAAAGATTAAGAAGAGAAAATCACTCATCATTTCAGAATAAAATTGCCCTCTTCTTAGCAAAGAATTTCTATGTGCCGGAAGGAATTGCCAAAGCCTCCTTGCGCGCAGGATTTTTTACAAACCGCATTTTCGGGAAAAATGCCATGCGAAATATTACCGGACTCATCCGCAAAATTGTACCAGGTTTTCCTAGTTGGAATAATTATTTGCCCCAACCGGTGTCTGGCAAAAAATTACAGCTTTTAAATAGCCCAGATTCAAATGATCGGCAGGTGCTTTATTTTAGCGCATGTATCAATCGCATGATGGGAGGAGAAACCTATCTTTCTTTTGTAAATATTTGTAAGAAAGCAGGTATTGGCATTAAAACAACCAAAGCAATATCAACATCATGTTGTGGGCAAATCTTTTCTTCAAAAGGTTATGGGGAGGCTCATCGTCACACCGTGAATAGCACTATTGAAAAAATATTTGAAGCTACCAATGCAGGCAAAATGCCGGTAGTGCTGGATGTAACAAGTTGCAGTCAGACGTTGTTAAACTGCCGTGCCTATCTCACCGAAAAAAATCAACAAAAATTTGATCAATTGACAATTCTCGATGTTATCGATTTTATTGCTGACAAAGCCATACCCAGACTTCGCATCATAAAACCTAAAGACAAGATTGTATTCCATCCCGTGTGCTCCGTACACAAGTTAGGCACCTTAGGAAAACTTAAATCCATTGGTTTTGCCTGTGCTAAGCAAACGGAAATTCCGGTATTTTCCGGATGTTGCGGCATGGCGGGTGATCGTGGTTTTTTCTATCCCCAACTAACCGCTTCCGCCACTAAAAGGGAGGCCACAGAGGTAAAAAGCAGTGCCTATGAAGGCTACTACTCTACCAGTAAAACCTGTGAAATAGCCCTCTCGGATGCTACCGGACAAAATTATGAATCTATTCTAAAACTGGTCGATGAAGTAAGTGGGTAGTATAAAGAGGGAAAAACAATCTCGATAATATATCAGCACCTGAGAAGGGCCTTATTCATGTGCCCTTATTATCATCAGCTTTTCACCATCAGTTGTAGAGCGCAACAAATCCAAATCTGGCGCGATCAACCTCCCAAAAACATTCACAGCACTGGCCGCTCGCGGTGCATCGCCAACACTTGCCGGCGTTGGCCCGAAGAAAATACAAAATGCCGGCATAGTTGGCCAATAGGCCAAATCTCCAATCTCAACATCAGCTTTCGCACCTGGTTCTAGTTTTACCTGGACCGGTACGGGAAAATAAATTTCATCTCCCCAGGTGCTAGCCACCGCACTCAAGGGCAGTTTCTCCATAATCGCCTTACCGGTCACCGTGTGAAACACTTCTGCCCTAAATTCCCGATTTCCGATGTAAATATCTATGATCATAAGAACATTTTTTTTACCGCCCCAAATTTATACCGCATTATACCGCATTATGCACTTTCCACTTGCTTTGATAGAGTATTCTTAACATATTCTAAAGTTTTCTTAAAATCTCCCCCCGGTGGTGACTTAAAAAAGGAGCTGGATCTTTTCCTAAAAATCGGTATTTCCTAACCATGGAAAAAAGATTCTTAATCAAACTAAAAGGATAGACAATGAAAAAAATATCATCAATTGTTCTTGCCTCACTTCTGGGTGCCATTATTGCATTAGGAGGGGCGAGATTTCTGGGTTTCCAGAATACAGTAGTTGTAAAATCAACTGCTCCTGAGGTGCAGGCAAAATTTGCCAGCCTTGGGGCATACGAAAATTCACCGGTTATAGACTTTACGGTTGCGGCTGACAAAACGTTACCAGCAGTTGTCCATATAAAATCATCGATTCGGGTTGATCAACCGCTTGCTCAAGGTTTTGAATGGCAAAATTTGCCAGATCCATTCCGTCAATTTTTTGAAAGTCCATACCAACAACAAAATGATAATCAACAGCAACAGCCGCAACGTCAACCTAATGTGCAGGAGGCCAGTGGTTCAGGTGTTATCATCAGTGCGGACGGCTACATAGTAACTAACAACCATGTCGTCGCGGACGCGGAAGAATTGACCGTAACGTTAAATGACCACCGGTCTTATACCGCAAAGCTCATTGGTACGGATCCGTCGACCGACGTGGCCCTTATTAAAATTGATGAAGACCATCTACCCTCCATTCAGTTTGCCAATTCAGATGCACTCAGAGTGGGTGAATGGGTAGTGGCCGTGGGTAACCCATTTAATCTTGAATCGACGGTAACGGCCGGTATTGTCAGTGCTAAAGCCCGTAACATAAACATAATGCACGATAAGTCTCCGATTGAGTCGTTTATTCAAACGGATGCTGCCATAAATCCAGGTAATTCGGGAGGTGCCCTGGTAAACCTGCAAGGTCAACTAGTTGGAGTCAATACAGCCATTGCCTCCCCAACCGGAAGTTATACGGGATATGGTTTTGCTGTTCCGTCAAATATCGTAAGGAAGATTATCACCGATCTAAAAGAATACGGTGTCGTACAAAGAGGGTATCTCGGAGCTATGATCCGGAATATTGACAGCAAATTGGCGGAAGAAAAAGGTTTGGCCCGAACAGAAGGAGTATATATCGATAGCCTGACGGCAAATTCTGCAGCTGAAGAGGCAGGTATCCGAGTCAATGATGTGGTCACAGCCGTAGATGAAAATCCAATCAATACCATGCCTGAACTCCTGGAAATGATCGGCAGACATCGACCCGGAGACCAGATTAACATTACACTGGATCGTAAAGGTGTGGAAAAACAGGTAAAAGTGACCTTAAGAAACCGGGAAGGGAATACTGAAATTGTGAAGAAAGATGATGTCTCTGCCATCGTAGATCGCCTGGGTGCTACTTTCGCAGCACTAACATCTGACGAGGCAGCCAAAATGCACATCAAAGGAGGAGTGAAGGTTAAAGACCTGGGATCAGGAATTCTATCCCGGGATAATGATATGCGGGAAGGCTTTGTAATCACAAAAATTGACAACAGAGAAGTTACAAAACCACAGGATCTCGGTAAAATCTTGCAAGGAAAATCAGGGGGAATTATGTTGGAAGGCAGATATCCGGGAAGCAGTGAGACATTCTATTATGCCTTTGGGTTATAATAGGCTAAGGGTCCTTTCAATATAAAGGTAGATGGAGCACCATCTACCTTTTTTTTTACCCCTCCAGCAAGATCAGCAATACTCACTTGCTAAACAATGTAAGTTTTAAGAAGAGGTTTTAACCGTATGAAAATAACTCCAACATGAGAAGCTAAAATTTTAAGAATTCCTTAATTAAATAGTGGTTATAGATCAAGTGACTCCAATTAAACGCATAGTCTTTTAATAAACAAAAAATTAATTACCTAAAATTTAGCAATCATGAAAAAGTCAAATTTATTATTGATAATGTTTGCCCTAATCTCATATTTAGGTTATTCTCAAACAGAATTATACCGAGGACCATTAAAGAAAGAATTAGTACCTGAAAAAATTCTAAACTCCCTGACAAAAGACTTCCCCAATGTAAACATCATAAAATATGAAGGCATCCCTATCACGCTGGTAAAAGGTGAAATATATGTCGATAGCAATGAAGATGACTATACGGGACCATATGATAACTATGTAATTTCTCTTGATGGAAAAGCAGGAAGAATTAGCGCCACTTATAACTCAGAAGGTCAGTTACTAAACACTTTCGAGCACCTTAAAAATGTGCCATTACCGAAAGAGGTTCTGGCTACCCTTGGAAAAGATTTTAATGGGTGGGCCGTAAAAGGTGACAAAGTAAAATTGACTTCATACCACGATGGAAAAGAAGTAGCTCATTATAGAGTAAAACTCGAAAAAAATGGGCAAATCGAAAATGTAATATTCGATGAAATGGGCAAAGTAATTAAAACTACCAAAGACCTAAAATTAACAATGTAAGAAATAGGTTGAGCAAGTTTTTCATAGTAATGATTTGATGAAAATCCAATGGGGCCCACAAGCCCCATTGGTTTTATGGGTCCAAAGTAAAGTCCTAAATAAAGTGACAGACCGACTCAAAGAGCACCTTTGATTCAAAATATGAAATCATGAAATCAATCAAGAATTCCTGGTATTTGGCAATATGCATTTTCATATTACAAACATGGTCCGGGTGCCAAATAAAGAGGACCACAGACAAAAAAGACCAGTCATTTGAAAACAAAGAAATGTTGGAAGCCAGTCTGACTTTTTCCAAAAACCAATGGAAAGAGATCAACCAATCCGACAACCATTTTACCGCTGCAGTCAAAGCTTACAAAGAACATAACAATCCGGAAGTCATCCGCCAGATACGAATGGGCATCCATGCCATCATCAACGAAGGAGAGGATCTTGAAGGGGAACCCAAAACTCGCCTTCTAAAAGACATGCGGTACATGAAAGATGTAATCTTCGAAATTGAAAATAACAGATTGAATGATATGATGGCACTACAAGATGCACTTGCTACCGCTGAACTGGCTGTGGCCCACGAATATTCCAACGACATGAATGTCTATTCGATTAAAGTACCCTTGCCGGACAGCTATTATCCACACTACAAAGCCGCATTGAAAGCGATTATGGGTGCCCAGAAAAGAATGCGAGGTGAAGCTCTGAAGGAAGTCCGCGTGCTACTATCCGAAAGCAATCAAGTACTGGATCAAATAGATGAAGGTAAAAACCTCTCCGAACAACAAATAAGGGATCAAAAGGCAAAAATGGACGCATTTCTTGCCAAATACTATCACCCCGAACAAACAGCTTAAAAATACAAATATCAGGGCATTAGTTTCTCTATTAATCACTGAACTAACTCCTGATGCTTCTCTCACTACAGTCTTTTTTATAGCCCGTGTAAAGGGCCACTTATGAAAAAGTGGCTCTTTCCTTTTTGGTAAAATCAGTGAAAATCGACTTTTGTCCTTTCACTCCAAGGTAGAAGAGGAATCTATAAATGGTTAAATGGAAAAAAATATTGATACCTTACTGAAAAGTTGGTCCGACTAAATATTTCCTAAGATATTTTTTGACCTTAACGAAGCAGCAAAAGTGAAATTAAATACAATGGAAAAAAAATTAGAGGAATATGCTTTGCCCGGAATAATCCCGGTTTAAGTATACGGCGCGAAAGCGGATCATTGCCCCCTTATTAACAAAGGAAAAGCTCTTGCACTAATTTTCTCTGATCACCGAATTCTGGACAAAGGTGATAACGATTGGGTCATTTATTTGATTGATGATAAGTCATCGGTGTATCAAGTCTTCGATCCCGACCTGAAAGAGCCGGGGACAAAAGAACAAATAAAGTAAATACATCGAAACCCTAAATAAATAGACCCACTAAATACGACCAAGCACTAAAGGAAATTTATATCGAAGGTGAAATCAAAGTGATACCACCGAAATATATTGAAGCGCAGTACATCCCTGGTAATTAATTACTCTGTGACAAAAAAAAAGGCCAGGACTAAGGATTCCTGACCTCTCTATTGCAACGAACTAGCCATGAAATTCAAACTACATCTTCTGTAGTTATTTGATCAAAACTGCATACCACTTTTTGATATGCTTTTATTCTCTATATTTTTAGATGTTTGATCTCTATGCCCTATCCAACTTGGTTGGCACTTATTATGCAGAATGAAACGAAATAATTTTAATTCCTAATCATTGAAAAGACTTCTGGTTTGATAAAAGTCACTCAAATAAAAAAGAAAACTTGTTCTTTTTTATGGCAACTTTTCTTATCCTCAAATCAGGAACAGGCCCTTTGCTCTTCATACAACTTGACCACTTTCTGTCTTGCTCTCAGCAATTTCATTTTAACTGCACTCTCTTTCATATGCATTTGGTCACACAATTGTTCGATCGATTTTCCTTCGACGTATTTCATCTTAAGGATGCGTACATCTGGATTATCCAAAAGGACGGGAAGTGCCTGCAGTTTAGATTCTTTTTCCAAAATAAAGTCTTTATCATCGGGCTGATCAGCAATTTTATAGGCGATCTCTTCTGTTTCCATATGCCATCTGGATCCACGTTTGTGCTGGTTCAAAACCTGATTGCGGGCTATACTAAACAACCATGCTACCCATAATTGAGGATCTCGCAACAGAGAAATGCGTTCAAACACCTTCAGCATCACCTCCTGACTTATATCTTCTGCAAGGGATAAGTTTCCCAATGATTTCAAGCAATATAACTTGACTTTCTCGTAATAGCGGATATATAATTCAGAAAACAGATTGTTACATCTTGTCTTCTGAAACCCCTCGATCAGTTCTTCATCGGTCATTGATTGTAGATTGGAGCATGAAGTTTTCATGACGGCTATGTTTTATGTTTTTTGCAATTAGAATTATCATTTCAAAGCTACTTTCAAAGACAAATTCGTTCGCTAATCTTCGGTAGATGAGCTAAAAGTGTCGTTAAATGAGGTATTTGAATCGGTAAAAATTTTCTCCCGGCCTCAATTTGAAGTGACTTTTAGCTATTTTAAGGTCTTTAGGGCGTATAATCCCTTCTATTTCAAAAAGTCAAAGAAAGATTTTATTTACCGGGTAGATTCACTTAATTTTCTTCATCAGATGCCATTTTTTGATGCTAATCATATCAAATCCGCAGCTGAATGACAGAAAATTTAGGTAGCATAAAAGAAAGATGGAAGCATGATTCTGCCTCCATTGATGAAAAGAAAGAAACAATTGAAGTCTAAAGACAAACTCAACGAACTCGCGGCAACAGCCATTTGTGGCAATGATATTAGTTCTTCTTGCCTATATGTCTCAGCGTTAGCCATTATCTATGCACAACAATATGCCTGGTTGGCCCTTTTGATCGTTGCAGCCGTGCTCTATCTATTCCGTAAGATTTATGGGGAAGTAGTGGGTGCCCTGCCACTGAATGGAGGTGCGTACAATGCGTTACTCAATACCACGCGGAAGAGTACAGCTTCTTTGGCTGCTACCTTGACATTACTCTCCTATATGGCTACGGCGGTGATTTCGGCTAGTGAAGCAGTACACTACGTCCACAGCATTTTTCACCATATTCCCATAATTGTGGCCACTGTGATATTGCTCGCCATATTCATGGGTTTGACGATCATCGGTATTGGGGAATCTTCGAAGGTGGCGATTGGGATTTTCATTACACATCTTGTTTCATTATCACTTCTGGCGGTGGTTTGCGGTCTCTTCTTAGCCAAGAATGGTTTCACCACATTGATTCACAACTACGAAACTCCGGTTGAGGGTGGAATTCAAAAAGCCCTATTCTTTGGCTTTGCCGCTGCAATGCTGGGGATTTCGGGTTTTGAAAGTTCTGCCAATTTTGTCGAAGAACAAGCTGATGGGGTATTTCCTAAAACCCTCCGAAATATGTGGATCGTTGTCAGTGTCTTTAATCCACTGATGGCATTTCTGGCACTCTCCATCATTCCCATTGCTCTGGTCGACAAGAACCAGGAGGCTTTACTCGCCTTTATGGGTAATGAAGTGGGTGGGCCCTGGCTGTCTACCATTATTTCCATTGATGCGGCATTGGTATTGAGTGGTGCAGTGTTAACATCCTATGTGGGTGTAAGTGGTTTATTAGAGCGGATAACTTTAGATCGAATTCTTCCAAATTTCCTACTTCGAAAAAACAAAAGAGGATCTACTTACCGGATTATCATCATGTTTTTTATTCTTTGTGTATCTATCCTATTTATTACCCGTGGTGATCTGGGCGCTTTAGCAGGGGTTTACACGATTTCCTTCCTCTTGGTGATGGCTCTATTCGGACTAGGAAATATATTATTAAAAATAAAGCGTAAGCAACTGCCACGTCCTGAACGGGCTCACCCTTTAGGTATTCTATTGGCTATTATAGCGGTCATCACTGCCATAATCGGAAATGCGATTATGAATCCACCTTACCTGGGTGTATTCCTGGAATATTTCATACCGGCATTTCTGGTGATCAACATTATGTTATACCGCACAACTTTGTTATGGGTTCTCCTGGAAATCATTAAGTATTTTTTCGAGCCAATCCAAAAATTTGTAAAAAATGCCAATCAACGCATTCTGAGGTTAATTGTCGAAATTAATTCTCAAGAATTCGTGTTTTTCACCAACCATGACGATGTTTCTGTTCTCAACCGGGTCATGCAGTATATCAGCAAGAATGAACATACCAGCAAATTAAAAATAGTTTCTATTCTATCGAAAGGTGAAGAAACACCTCCCCGGTTAAAAGGTGACATCGAAGTACTCGATCGGGAATATCCCGAAATCGATATTGAAT
>JAGQWV010000539.1 GCA_020437045.1 Saprospiraceae bacterium
GGAATTACTTGCTGAAAATCCTTCGCCGCAAGCCAAACAATAATTCGATTTCTCAATTATACAGCCGTTATTATTAAAACGAATCCCCGGTTCATCTCCATGAAAAAATGGTATAAGAAAAGTTTGATCATTTGTATTTCCATTCTGGTTTTGATCATGGTACTTGCGGTCTTTACCCTGGATCAGGTCGATACAACACCTTATTTTGAAACGAATTATTATAGGCAGACAAAAGAGCAAATAGATGACCTTATTCTAGAATCTAAAATTACGACCGGAAAATTGAAGGCTGGTTTCAGCCGGGTAAATATAACACCTGAAATATCCGTCATAGAAAGTCGTGGGACGAGCGGAGGAGGCATAGATGAAAAATTATAAATGTAAAAGGTAGTGACAGGGAAATCTACCGATTGCTAAAAATCCAAATATGAAAAAGTGGTTGATTCGAATTGTTGTGCTCGTCATGGTTATGGCGATCGGTGTTTTGGCCTGGATGGCTTATAATATGCGAGATAGACACCCAGGTTATGAGGTTTCCATTTCTATCCAGGGTGAGGAAAGAGAGGTGCCCATAAAAGTGGGTTTTGGGAAGCAGAAAATTACCCCTCAGATTTTTGATACCTGGAACGATATCAATCAAGATGCAAAGTATCGACCAGACGATGGTGATACCTATAATGACGATAATCATAATGGAAGATTTGATGCGGTTTGGATTGCCGGATTCAGCAATAGTAAGCCGGCTAATGGAATTCATGACGATGTTTGGGCGCGGGCAGTAGTGATTGACGACGGTACAACCCGTCTGGCCATGGTGGCGCTGGATGCTGTGGGATTTATGTACACAGATGTGGTTGATATTCGTCAACAATTACCTGAAGAGCTCAACATAGATTATACGATAATAGCCTCCACCCATACGCATGAAAGTGCCGATTTGATCGGAATTTGGGGGCCAGATGCTTTTCATAGTGGTGTAAACAGCGACCATATGGCCTATGTGAAAAATCAGGCGGTGTTGGCCATTTCAGAAGCTGTAGATGGACTCCGGTCAGCTCATATTTTATTTGCTGAGGAATTAAGTGGTCAGGATTCTCTGTTGATAAAAGATACCAGGAAACCAATTGTAAAGGCTACTGGTATTCATGTGATGGTAGCCGTTGATGCTCGGAACGGGCAGACACTAGGGAGCATTATCAACTGGGCTAATCATCCGGAAACTTTGTGGAGCCGCAACTTGCTGATTAGTTCCGACTATCCCCATTATATTAGAGAAAGTATGGAAAATGGAATTACATATGCCGGAGACACCATAGATAATGGTCTTGGGGGCATTTCCATATTCTTTAATGGTGCTGTGGGAGGATTGATGACTCCTCATCCTTCGCTGCCTTTCTCCGATCCGGTAAGAGATAGTGTTTTTTCAGAACCTTCTTTCGAGAAAACCAGAACACTGGGTGAACAAATAGCCCTGCTTAGTCTTAACGCATTGCGGTCTTCAGACACCTTAAAAGTTCTGGAGCCTATCAGCCTGCAAGCCAAGTCCATTCAAATCCCTTTAGAAAATAAAGTATTTCGCCTTGCGTCAGCAATTGGCTTATTGCAACGAGGTTTACCAAAATGGTTTGTTACCCGGACGGAAGTTGCTGCTTTACGGCTCGGGCCTGCTGAATTCATCAGTATACCTGGGGAGATCTACCCGGAGATTATATACGGTGGTATCGAAAGTCCGCCAGGTCAAGATTTTTTGTCTGATCCAGTGGAAGTGCCGCCTTTAAAAACTAAAATGAAAAACTCCATTCACTTTTATCTTGGATTGTCAAATGATGAAATAGGGTATATAATTCCCTATAGTGAATGGGATGCAGAAGAGCCCTGGCTTTATCTGGACCAGAACGACACCTATGGTGAAGAGAATTCACTTGGACCACAGACGGCTCCTATTATTTATGACGAAATCAGTCAGTTACTGGATGCGCTGAACAATCCTAATCATTAAATCAGGTTAGAAAAATCAGGGCAAGCGATCTCTCTACCAGGGTTTTCCGGTGCCTTGCAATACCCACATCTTTGACCAGGCACTGTTCTTACTGTCAGGCGCGGTAAATGAAGTTTCTTCTAATCTGTCGATAGCACCCTGAGCATTGGCAGGATTAAAGTCTGTTTCATTTCTTGAATAATAAAATCGGATCGGCAGTGCATCCCTTTTGACTATAACGCCGGGCATTAATGCCGGTAGCCCTGTCCTTCGATAGTCAAACCAGGCTTCTGCAGCAGCAGTCCAACTGGCAATCCATTTTTGCTCAATAATCTGCGCAAGTGTACCATCGTAGGCTGCGTTTCCGCTAAGGTAATTTGATAATTCGCCGCCTACACCCCAGGTGTTAAAAGAAGCTTCAAGGGCAGAGTTGTATTGATCCTCTGCACTTCCACCAACGGACCATCCCTTTTGGGCTGCTTCCGCCAGAATAAAATGAACTTCCGCTGCTGAAAGAAGTCTTGATTTCAAAAGTGGCCCGGAGGGACTTTGATAGATATCATTAAGGTGTGAGGCATGCGGATTGTGAGGACCCTGCTCCAAATTGGGGTTGAGATTATAGGCTTGTGGAACAATCGACCAGGCCGGCGGAAGACCGACATATTTTGGATCGCTGTCCAGTGGGAATCCTAGGTTTTCCTGATAGGTATTGACAATATCCCGGGCTACTCTGCGTACACCGTTCACTATTTCATCGGTGCCATCTTCCAGGGTAGAGTCCAAGACGATTTGTATGTCTATGGGTTCAGCCCAAACAGCTAGCCGCGGATCATTTAGATTCTGTAGGGCATCGACTAAGGTCTTACACATTTTAAGCCGGCGGAAATTACTACCTCCTGTGCCATCAAATACGGTATTGGCCGGCCAGGAGTCAACATCACTGGTGCCTGGGAAATCGACATTGGCATCCTCACCCGCATCAAGAATCAACGGATATTTTTCCGGATCCTGGGCAATCTTCTCAACACCTGATTGGGCAACTGCCGGTTTCTTTTCCGAAAGTCTCATGTAGTACCGGAGGGCCAGAGAGTTCGCAAATTTTTGCCAACTGGTTACGTTGCCGGCAAAAAGTACGTCTTGTTCTCCATTAATATCCTGGTAGGTGTTTTGACCTGCAGAAAGAAGAACGTTTGCTTCATCCAGATCAGCTAGAATACCGGTGTAAATATCTTCCTGAGTATCAAATGCCGGTTGCAGATTAGCAGCACCACCTTGTTCGCCTTTTAAGGCTTGAGAGTAAGGAGCATCCCCCCATAAGTCAGTGATGAGTCCAAATATATAAGACTTCATGACCAGGGCCACACCCTTATGAAAATTGAGTCCGCTATTGTCCGCTTTTTGGTACATCTCATCGATATTTCGAAGGATAGAGTAATAGCCATTCCAGGACTGATCGGTCCATTCATAACTATTGTGAGCACCCGACCATCCGTCTTTTTGGGTGTGTTGCATGACTCCGGCAATATCGCCATAACCCAAGTCTACAACCGCCTGCCCCGTCTGAGTGATCACCGTGGCGATCAGAAGATTAGGATCTGCATTAGATGGATCAACACCATTGGGATTAATATTCAGTTCTTCCAGATCCTGACAGGAGAAAGGAAGAAAAATGCTAACAAGCAGCACAATTAAAATTCTATTCCCTTTACAATTCATCATTTTATTTTTTATACCAATTGATGGTTAATTTTTAGAAAGTGAGGTCGACTTTAAATCCAATAGGCAAAACCCAGGGTTCGAGATTATAGCGTTCTATGCCTTGTTTAAACTGAGTGCCCCGATTATCTCTCGACGACTCCGCCTGAAATGCTCTTTCCGGATCTATACCAATATCAGCCTTGGTCCATAACACAATATTTCTACTGAATAGCGATACACTCAAATTGTCAATCTTTGCCAACTTCTGTAAAGCAGTCCTCGGCAGTTGATAGCTGAGGGATATTTCCCGAAGTTTTACAAAATCAGAAGGAAATAAGGAAGGAGTGGCAAATTGCCATGGATAACTGACCACGTAGGGCAGATAAGGGATCGGGTTATTTTCACCCAAATTTTCTACGTAAGAACCGTCCGGCAATTGTACAACTCCGGGCACAAAATATCCGTCATTGACGGTGGTACCACTAAAATCCTCGGGGAAACCACCATATTCCACGGTTGGACCTCCTACGATATAGAATCCGTTTTTAATGAATTTATCTTCATTAGCG
>JAGQWV010000540.1 GCA_020437045.1 Saprospiraceae bacterium
AGGTAAAATCGATTGGTACCCCCACCTATTGGCGCAACATCATTTATCCATATTTTATCCGCACCATTTGTCAATCGCACGGTTTCACTATTTCTGGACCATTGACCATACAATGGAATATCAACAAATTGTAACACGGTAAGGATGAAAAGAATAATGTAAGACTTCATTTTAAATGATAGATTAGATGAATCAATGTTAGTCTTTTGGTAGTTAATCATAGTCACCTAAATTGGTGATTTTGAATTCATCCGAGCTTATATGACCCGTCAGTTTGGGATTTAGACCATTATTATAATGCTCATTTTTTCTCTATTAAATGGAGAGACTGCAAGAAATCAACCGTTGAGGCAACAGTCAGTTCGTAATAAGGTTCTTTTCCATAATTGAAGAATCCATGACCCTGTCCCTGATATACAATTAAATCACAACGACCACCGACTTTTTCTATGATGGTTTTATAATATTCTGCAGTGGCTACAGGAATTAGGGCATCCTCAGTACCCAGGAAGAATAGCGTAGGAGCGATTCCCGCATGGATGTTATGTAGTGGAGAAAAATTCTTATAAGCCTCCCCAACCCGTTCGTATCCATAACCTCCGGGACCATTGTCAATCACCGGGTTGAAGAGAACCTGAGCAACGGGTTTGCAGGAAATATGCAGGTCATCCGTTGCCTCATTGTAGTCAGTCACTGCAGCAGCGGCGGCAGCTAAATGTCCTCCGGCAGATCCCCCTGACAAGACTAATTTTGCCGAATCAATCATAAAATCAGCAGCATGGGCTTTAATGAAGCGGATAGCTGATTTGGCATCTTTGAGAGATTCAAATGGAGTGGTCCCTTGTCTGCTTTCGACACGATAGTCGGCAAGAAAGCAGACAATTCCCAGGCTGGACAAATATTCCGCATGCGGCTTGAACTGATTGGTGGAACCTCCCTTCCAACCACCGCCAAAAAAGAAAACCATGCCTGGATTGACTTTGCTTTGATTAATGTTTGGTGGCTGATAAACCTCCATTTTTAAAGATATTGAATCAATGGTCTTATAAATGACCGTCTGATCTTGAGCCTGTAAAAAATAGCTAGCAATAATAAGCCCCAAAAAAAGGCTAAATGTTTTCTGCTTCATTAGGACAATATAAAAAACCTGAGCAGATCAACGGAACAAATCATTTAAAGATGTTCCGTATTTTCCGGTTTAAATTTAATCCGTCATTAAATAAATAGAGGGAATATATGACACTTGTGGTTTTAGGAATCTACCTGGCTGCTCAGTTTGGCCTTGGTTACTATATCTCCATTCGGATTAAAACGGAAGATGACTACCTCATAGGTGGAAGGAGCTTAGGCATGGGGCTGGCAACTTTTTCGATTTTTGCGACGTGGTTTGGTGCGGAGACCTGTATTGGAGCGGCTGGAAGAGTCTATGAAGAAGGTTTAAGCGGAGGCACTCATGATCCCTTTGGATATGGTCTATGCATTCTGTTTATGGGGCTCTTTATTGCTGTTCCGATTTGGAAATTGAAATTGACAACGATCGGAGATTTGTACCGCATTCGGTACTCTCCGATGGTCGAGCAGACTGCTTCGATCATTATGATTCCTACTTCCTTGCTTTGGGCAGCCGCACAAATACGTGCCTTTGGTCAGATATTGGCCGCTTTATCGGGATTTGAAGTCACCATTATGATTACCCTAGCAGCTCTATTTATTATAGCGTATACTTTTATGGGAGGATTATTAGCGGATGCCTGGACAGATTTGATTCAGGGAATAGCCTTGCTGCTCGGGTTGATCATCCTGGCCATTGCCCTGCTATTGCAAAATGGAGCCGGTCTTTTTCATGCTATCCCTGTGGAGCGGCTGACATTTAGGGATCCCAGCTTTGGTTTACTTGATAATTTAGAAGCCTGGTCTGTGCCGGTACTCGGCTCCCTGGTAGCTGCTGAATTGATCACCAGAGCCATTGCCTCTCGGACAGCAAAAATTGCTCAAAGAGCCTCTTTTGTTGCTTTTTTTATTTATGTGTTAGTCGGCATCATTCCTGTCTTTGTTGGATTGATCGGACCCCAGGAGGTTGGTGACTTAGAACATACAGAACAAGTACTTCCTCTGGTCGCTGAGAAATATTTACCACCGTTATTATATCTCTTGTTTACCGGTGCCCTGCTCTCGGCAATTATCTCAACAGTAGATAGTGCTTTATTGACCTGCGGAAGTCTCACTTCCCATAATATTTTGCTGCCCTACCTTAAGCGTAATGGTGAGGTCAGTGAAGATCGAAAGGTTCGTTTAGCCAGAATAAGTGTGGTCGTCTATGGTTCGATCGCGTATATCATGGCCCTTTACGCGGATGGCGTCTA
>JAGQWV010000541.1 GCA_020437045.1 Saprospiraceae bacterium
AGGGGTTGTAAAACGTCATGGATTTAGTGGTGTTAATGATGCTACACATGGTCAGCATAACCGTCAGAGAAAACCGGGTTCTATCGGAGCTGGTTCTGATCCTTCCCGCGTTTGGAAAGGAATGCGTATGGCCGGACAGATGGGAAACCGTCGGGTGAAGACAAGAAATCTGAGAGTAGTGAAGCTATTCCCTGATAAAAATATCTTATTGATAAAAGGTGCGATTCCTGGCCATAATGGGTCAGTAGTGATTATCGAAAAATAAGCGAATCATGAAGCTAGACATTTTAAATATAGAAGGTAAATCTACGGGACGCTCTATCGAGTTGTCTGAGGAAATATTTGGTGTTGAGCCGAATGAACATGCTGTGTACCTGGCGGTAAAGCAATATCATGCCAATCAGCGTCAAGGCACTCATTCTTCCAAAGGCAGAAGTGAAATATCTGGTTCAACCAAGAAATTAAAACGGCAAAAGGGTACCGGTACTGCCCGGGCAGGGGATATCAAGAATCCTATGTTTAGAGGTGGAGGTCGATTATTCGGACCTAAACCGCGAAACTATAGTTTCAAGTTGAATCGAAAACTAAAATCACTGGCTAAAAAATCAGCTTTATCCTCGAAAGCTGCTGAGGGAAATATCATGATCGTGGAAGACTTCACATTTGATGCCCCTAAGACCAGCGAATTTAGCAATGTATTGAAAAATCTTGCTGTGGCAGATAACAAGGTTCTCTTTGTGACTGCTGAGTTGGACAGAACTTTATACCTGAGTGGCAGAAATGTAAAGACTGCTAAAGTGATGGAAGCAAAAGATATCAATACCTATGATGTGTTGAATGCCCGGAAGTTGATTCTTTCCGAAAGCAGTATTCAGCGAATAAATAATTTACTGAACGCAGAATAATCAAGTCATGTCAAGAAATATATTGATCAAGCCTATTATCTCTGAAAAAGCGGAAGTGCTTTCAGATAAATTGCAGCATTACACCTTCATGGTGGATCGCAATGCTAACAAAATTGAGATTCGCAAGGCTGTTGAGCAAATGTACAATGTATCGGTAGCGGCAGTGAATACCTTAGTTATTCCTGGTAAAACGAAGAAAAGATTCACCCGAGCTGGGGTTCAGACCGGTAGGGTGGCACCATATAAGAAAGCCATCATCACATTGAGTGAAGGTGAGACTATTGATTTCTTTGGTGATATCTAAATAATATTAAAATCGTAAAGACAGAGCCATGGCACTGAAAAAATTTAAACCGGTAACTCCGGGTACGAGATTTAGAGTGGGAAATATCTTTAGTGAGGTAACCACAGACAAACCGGAGAAAAGCCTCCTGGCCCCAATGAAAAGTAGTGGCGGACGAAACAGTAGTGGAAAAATGACTGTTCGTAATGTTGGAGGAGGTCACAAAAGACGATACCGTTTAATCGATTTTAAGCGAGATAAAGAAGGTATTCCCGGCACGGTAAAATCGATCGAATATGATCCCAATCGCAGTGCCTATATCTGCCTGATCAGTTATGTGGATGGTGAAAAACGCTACATTATAGCGCCCAATAAAATCAAGGTAGGTGATACCGTACAATCTGGTAGAGGGGTACCACCTAATATTGGTAATGCCATGTACCTCGACGAAATACCTCTCGGTGCATCTATTCATGCGGTAGAATTGACTCCAGGCAAAGGAGCATCTCTGGTGCGAAGTGCCGGCACATCTGCCACCCTGGTTGGAAAAGAAGGAAAATATGTTGTCGTTAAATTGCCATCAGGAGAGGTGAGAAGAATTCTGTCTACTTGTAAGGCTACGATCGGAAACACCTCAAATCCAGATCATGGACTACAGGTTTTTGGTAAGGCAGGGAGAAAGCGATGGACTGGCAAACGACCTCGTGTAAGAGGTGTGGCGATGAATCCCGTGGACCACCCAATGGGAGGTGGTGAAGGTAAATCTTCAGGTGGTCACCCACGTTCTCGTACCGGTGTGATGGCCAAAGGAGAGAAAACGAGAAGTACCAAGAAAGCATCAAGCAAACTCATTATTTCTAAAAGGAAAACAAAAAATAAATAGCAATGGCTAGATCGATTAAGAAAGGCCCATACGTGCACTATTCTTTGCTGGAGAAAATCGACAAGGCAAAGGAAAGTGGAAAGAAAAGTGTGATTAAAACCTGGTCACGGTCATCGATGATCATTCCGGATATGGTGGGTGAAACCATTGCAGTACATAATGGGAAAACGTTTGTACCTGTTTTTGTCACGGAAAACATGGTTGGTCACAAGTTGGG
>JAGQWV010000542.1 GCA_020437045.1 Saprospiraceae bacterium
TTTTTGCGACTACCCACTAAATACTTGCAAGAGCCAATAAAATAAGAGTCACATCTTTTTTCAAAGGAATTTAGAATTTGAAAAAGTGATTTAGCTACGACCAAGAAATTGAATATTCCTTTTTAAGCCTTTAAATTTTGTCCTTTGGACAGCTGAATTTTTAAAGATATTTTTAAATACCTCTTCTGTTATTTCTTCCCAATCTCTTTTAGACATATTGATCAGCGTTTCCGGGGGTTCAAATGCTGGTTCCTGATGTTCTGTGGCAAATCGATTCCACGGGCATACTTGTTGACATACATCACATCCGAACATCCAATTTTCCATTTTCCCTTTAAAAACATCTGGAATCGCATCTTTTAATTCAATAGTCAGATAAGAGATGCATTTACTACCATCGACAATTGGGGTATTGGCTGTGATTGCCTCTGTAGGACAGGCAGTGATACATCGGGTACATGTACCACAATAATCTCGCATGGGGCTATCTGCCTTTAAGTCGAGATCGACAATTAGTTCGGCCAGAAAAAAATAAGAGCCCGCTTGGGGATTAATTAATAAAGTGTTTTTTCCCTTCCACCCCAGCCCAGCATTTCGTGCCCAATCTCTTTCCATTACAGGTGCAGAGTCCACAAAACAACGCCCTTGTACCTCGCCATAGGCAGCCCGAATCCTCTCCAAAAAATCAAACAACTTATTTTTAATTACCACATGATAATCTTCACCTAATGCATATTTGGATATCTGGGGAGCCTCCGGATCCTGTTGCTTCTTGTCCGTATAGTAATTATACATCAGCGAAATGACCGACTTGGCACCCGGTACCAGTTTCGTCGGATCCACTCTTTTCTCAAAGTGGTTTTCCATGTAAGACATCCTGCCATGAAACCCTTTATTTAGCCACTCCTCCAAACGCCGGGCTTCATCATCGAGACGGCGGGCTTTAGCGATCCCGGCGAAAGAAAATCCAAGTTCGCTGGCAATTGTCTTAATATCCTGTGATCTTTTTTCCAGCTGCAGCATAATCACGAAGTTAAGTATGCCTGTACATTAAGTATTATCAGTGGTAATTTAAAGTTATCACTTAGTATATTTATTGTAAAAGCTAAGATATGCACCGATGGTTATTTTTTGCTTTATGTCTAAACTTCTTTGCATCCTGTGGTCATTCGGATAAGGGTACTGGTTTTACGACTGACGAAAAAGAAGAGGCAGACCTACAGCATGTAGAGGTATCTTTTGAAAAGGCTCACTTTAGTGGTTGGCCGGCCAATTTTGGAATCTGGCAGTGGGGATCGGAAATTTTAGTCGGTTTTGACAAAGGATACCACAAAGACCTCGGTCCAACCATGCACAATATCGATCGTGATAAACCGGAGCAAACGTTGTTTGCCCGAAGTCTCGATGGGGGCGAGACCTGGACGATCGAAGATCCTTCTGTCGATGGCATTTTGGTAGCCAGAGGCTCCAGTTTGCATGGGACCGAACCTGCCTATCCAAACCGTGTAGAACCAAGTCACCTAAAAGAACAAATAAATTTTCGACATCCGGACTTTGCCATGACCTTAAGATTCCTGGACTATAATACAGGGCCTTCTCTGCTGTACTATTCCTATGACCGGGGCCATCACTGGAAAGGCCCATTTAATCTATCCGTTTCCGGTCGGTCTGATATCCTGGCCCGGACGGATTACATTGTGCTTGATCGACATTCTTGCTTGGCGTTTCTTTCCGTGTCTAAAGAAGATCATGAAGAAGGGAGACCCATCTGCGCCATCACTCACGATGGCGGACTGACCTGGGAACTATTATCCATGATTGGTCCTGAGCCAACCGGTTTTGCCATCATGCCTTCGACAGTCCGGCTTTCCGACTCAACCTATATTACTACGCTAAGACGAAGGGAGGACGATCACCGTTGGATCGATGCCTGGAGAAGTGATGACGCCGGTCTAAACTGGCAAATCCTGGATCCTCCGGTTGACAACCTGGGGGAAGGAAATCCTCCCTGCCTAATAAAACTGAAGGATGGTAGATTGTGCCTTACCTATGGCGTAAGAGCAGAACCATACCGCATAGCGTCAAAATTTAGTAGTGATGAAGGAAAACACTGGTCTGAAGAAAAAGTGCTCCGGGCAGATGGGGCTGGAAGAGACATCGGATACGTTCGCTCCGTACAGAGGCCAGATGGTAAGATCGTAACCACATACTATTTCCAGGACCATAACAGACCAGAACGATATATCGCCGCCACCATCTGGCAACCATAAGAAAAGATGAATGAATAACAAATTTTTAGAAGAGTACGGAGAATGATGATTTAATAATAAGTATTTGTCTCAAATGTGCAAATGCCACTTGATTTTAATTAGCAGTATATAGCATTTCACGATTAATCTCATCAATGCTGGCACATCCCGACAAGGCCATCGTGAGTTCCAATTCAGCCCGGTATTGGTCAATCAGTGTTGTCACCCCATTACTTCCTGCCAGACCTAATGCATAGGCATAGGGTCGGCCAATACCCACCGCCGTTGCCCCTAGTGCCAGAGCCTTAAAGGCATCCGCACCAGATCTTATCCCACTATCAAACAACAATGGCATCTGATCAGGTACCACCTCCCTACATAAACGTAAAGCATCCAAGCTCCCAATGGCGCCATCAATCTGTCGTCCTCCATGATTGGATACCATGATCCCATCCATGCCCATATCTACTGCCCGGCGGGCATCATCCGGATGTTGGATTCCTTTTAAGACAACAGGCAAGTCTGTCAATTCTCTCAGAAGTCGCAAATCCTCCCACTGCAAGCCGGGATTCATATAGATCTCGATAAATTTCTGAATGGCTCGCAAAGGAGACCGGGACTTAAAATTCTGCCACGTCGATCCCGGATATTGTGACGCCATTTTCCAAAGCGATCTTAGAAGCTGCAAATTAGGCCGTGGTTGTGGCCCTGGTTGTGGTGGATGCTCAATCATTAGTCGATTAAAAACAGGATCACTGATATAATTGCTTAGACCCATTGCGTAGAGAAAGGGCAGATAGGCGTGCTCAAGGTCTCTTGTGCGCCATCCTAATAACGTAGTATCCAGGGTCACGACAATCGCCCGGCAGCCACAATCTCCGGCCCGGGACACAAAACTGGCGACGAGTTCCTCCGATTTGCTCCAATACAGTTGGAAGAATTTTAGTGCGTTTGGCATTATTCCGGCTATTGCCTCCATCGGATTACTAGCCTGACTACTGATCATCAATGGTGTATTCGTTTGAGCACAGGCAGAGCTCACTGCTAAATCCCCCTCCGGATGCGCAAGCTCCAAAACGCCGATGGGACATAAAAACAAAGGACATTCAAGGTCATGGCCAAATAGTTGGATGCTGAGATCTGTCCTGGAAATACCCTTTAGCATTTGTGGCACAATTTGCCACCTTTGAAAAGCAGCGCGGTTGGACTCATTGGTCGCCTCTGCTCCTGCGCCACCATCCAAATAGTCGAAAGCCTGACCAGACAAACGATCTTTCACTTCCAATCGCAGATCACTAAAACGCAGGGGAATGACAGGTCTGTCACCTCTCAATCCTCCCAGAAAAATCTCCCGCTGAAGATCTACAGCCTTTTTTTTGAAGATTGCCATATCAATAGGAATTAATTGTCAGCTTCCTAAAGGGAGCCTGTTGAATGTACTACGTTATTAAATTATTTCAATAACAAAGTAGTCTCCAAATTAGCATTTTATCATTTACTGTTCATATTACAGTACCTTTGGCAACGAAAACAGGTGATACATTGACAAGCAAGATTTATTCAGTCAAAGAAATCTTTTACACCATACAAGGAGAAGGTGGTCAGAGTGGGCGACCGGCAGTCTTCTGCCGTTTTTCAGGTTGTAATCTTTGGAGTGGTCGGGAAGAAGATCGATCCAAAGCGATTTGCCAATTTTGCGATACGGATTTTTGGGGGGTCGATGGTGAAAATGGAGGTAAATATTCTGCCATAGAGTTATCCCAAAAAGTAAAATCACTGTGGCCGGAAAATACATCGGGAATTCCCTTAGTTGTATGTACGGGTGGCGAACCATTACTGCAACTGGATGCTGAATTAATTGGTGCCTTCCACAGTCATCATCTTGAAATTGCCTTAGAAACAAATGGAACTATCGAAGTGCCGAAAAACATTGACTGGATTTGTGTGAGTCCAAAAGCCAATACCGAATTGAAACAATGTTCAGGGCATGAATTAAAATTAGTATATCCACAAAAAGATATTTCACCAGAACAATTCATTCATTGGCCATTCCAATTCTTCTTTTTGCAACCTATGGATGGACCGGATATAAAGCAAAACACAGAATTGACCATACAATATTGTATGAAAAATCCACAATGGCGGTTAAGTCTGCAAACACATAAATTGGTTGGTCTAAAATAAAATGGTGAATTCATCCGGCTATTAATTAAAGAGAATTTTCCTCCATTTCTTATTTAATTGATAACTCAAAATAGATCCCTTTAAAAATCACAGGTGCTTATTAAAATTCAGCTTAGGTAATTCATCTTTATTCCAGAATCTCCGCAGACCAGGTCCACCAGTGTATATACCTGATGTGCTTCTCTAATCAATCCCATTTTATGGGGATTCCTTTCTTCTCCCCAAATTCCG
>JAGQWV010000543.1 GCA_020437045.1 Saprospiraceae bacterium
CGATCATTAGGAAGAGGCACATTGGCAATGCCCAGTGGAGTTTCAATATCCTCTTCCCGATAGTGAAAGGTCTTACTGATCTCATAGGCGAAAATCTGACCAATACGCTCGATATTCTTTCGAAATCGCATACGATCATTCTGCACAGCGGTACTCCTCAATTCTGCAATGAACCGGTTAGCTATACTATTGTTGTCAGCAAGTGTAAAAGGCATGAAACTATTTCACTAGGTGGATGTAAAGATAGTCTTTAATTGAATTTTAGCAGGAGGTGTCCCCAAAAAAGAAGAGTATCCGTCGTTAAAAAAGGTTTAACTTCAGAAATGCTAAATTGTATCGTTCCGTATTCTCAACCATCAAGGGAATCCGATAAGCAGGCTGGAGCAAAAATGACAGGTTTGAGTAAAACTTTGTCGATGAAATTGCAAATTACTATCAATAACTGTATCTTAAGTCGAGTAAAAATCCGGAATTTGAAAACTATCTTAAGTATAGTCCTGGTTAGCCTGATGTGGGTAAAGGGTTGGAGTCAATATACGATCTTGCCAAAACCTATTGGTGAAGAGTCCATTGTATATGAAACAGAACGCCTATTTCACCTCAGAGCTCATTCCAATGGCTTTTCACTGGGGTATGCGGTGGGCGACATAGAAACCTGGTATAAAACCAAGTACTACTTTTTTGACATCGGATCACTCAAGAATGCGAAAGAGTACTCGCAAAATTTTCGATTTTTTACACCAAGCCTTGGACCAACTCCCTCAAGGGCTTTTATATACGGCAAGATCAACCGGTTGTACGCATTGAGGGCCGGGGTAGGCACCAAGAAATATTTTTCTGAACGCGCTCGCAGAAAAAGCGTGATTGTAGGAATGCACTATGAGTACGGATTTACCCTTGGTGTACTAAAACCTTACTATCTCAAACTAAAAAACACTGAAGGTAGGATCACAGAGGTAAAGTATACTGGTGATAATGCCGATCTTTTTCTCGATGAAACAAACATCTATGGTGGAGCCGAGTTTCGATATGGACTTGATGAGATAAAATTAAAACCGGGCTTCCATGGGCAATTTGGTGCAAATTTTACCTGGGGTAATCAAGACAATTTGGTCAAAGCCCTGGAAGTAGGTGTTATGGCAGATCTCTTCTTAAGTAAAGTGCCTCTCATGCTGACCGAAGTAAACAAACCCTACTTCGTCAATGTTTATTTAACTTTGCAACTGGGTAAGAGATCGTAATTCTACCCATTCTTTTTTATTATTAGAATAGTATCGATGATTGAACTACCTGTGGTGGAGCGTAATCGACGTCCAAATTGGCTACGCGTCAAATTACCCATTGGCGAAAATTACCGCCGTGTTCGTAAGCTGGTGGACCAATACAACTTACACACTATTTGTCAAAGTGGTCATTGCCCAAATATGGGAGAATGCTGGGGTGCAGGGACGGCTACTTTCATGATTCTCGGAAATACCTGTACTCGCTCATGTTCATTTTGTGCCGTAAAAACAGGTCGGCCTTCAGAATATGATGAAGAAGAGCCTCAAAGAGTAGCGGAAGCTATCCGGCTCATGCAGGTAAAGCATGCCGTTATCACTTCAGTCAATCGAGATGAACTGGCAGACCGTGGAGCGGAAATTTGGTATCAGACAGTAGTGGCCATCAAGGAACAAAGTCCTGAAACCACTATCGAAACGCTGATTCCGGATGTCAAGGCATTATGGTCGGCTCTGGATAGAATGATCGGTGGCGGTCAGGAGGTTGTATCGCACAATATGGAAACCGTAGAGCGTCTATATCGTAAAGTCAGGCCCCAAGCAAAATATGAACGTAGCCTGTTGCAAATCAAGAAGACAAAAGAATTTGGCAAACGTACTAAATCGGGTATAATGTTGGGGTTGGGTGAAACGGCCAGCGAAGTACTTAAAGCCATGGATGATTTGAGAGCACACGAGTGTGACGTCCTTACCCTGGGCCAATATCTCCAGCCCACAAAATTACACCTGGCTGTTGAAGAGTTTGTCCATCCTGACCAATTTGCTTGGTATAAAGAAGAGGGTTTAAAACGGGGTTTTGATTTTGTCGAGAGTGGACCATTGGTCCGGTCTTCATATCATGCTGAACGGCATCTGTAGTTCAATATATTCCTATAATCTTTGTCAACATTATTTGAGTAAAGGTTTATCCTCGCTATGAAAAGACTTATCCAGTTTTGTGACTTGTATTCAGCTAGACTTTCAGAAATACTTTGCCTGGAAGTGCTTTTATCAATCCCATAAATTCGAGATTCAGCAGGATTGACGCTAATTCACTAGATGAGAGATTAGATTCCTTGTATAAGCGGTCGACACTGACCGGATCTGAATAATCGAGCATATCAAAAATACGCTGTTGGACATCGGTCAGGTCAACGAATATCGATCTTTGTACATCTCTTGAACCTTCCAATTCTTTCCAGTGCATGGCAGATACCAGGTCATCAGGTTCATCTACCAGGGCTGCTCTGTTGGTTTTTATAAGGAAGTTACAGCCACGACTCCATTGATCACCCACTCTGCCGGGAACAGCAAAAACATCTTTGTGATAATTGTTGGCCATTTCAGCGGTAATCATTGACCCTCCCTTGACATCAGATTCAATAACCAGAAGGGCATCACACATGCCTGCAATAATACGGTTACGCATGGGAAAGTTTTCCCGGTCAGGTTTAGTACCATGACCAAACTCAGTGATTAAACCTCCATTAGACAGCATATCCAGTGCCGCCTTTTTATGTGTTGCCGGGTAGATACGATCCATTCCGCTACCCATTGCTCCTATGGTTGGCAACCCTACTTCCAGTGCTTTTCGGTGGGCAACGATATCGATACCGTAGGCCAGACCACTGATTATGGTAACACCCATATTCCTGACATGATCGACAAATTTTTCACATTGATTAATGCCATAGACCGTTGGTTTACGCGTACCCACTATCGCAACTACTCTTGCAGTATTCAGGTCACAGTTTCCTTTAAAATAGAGCAGCAATGGAGCATCCTTAATACGTTTGAGGCGAAAGGGATAATCATTATCAAGGTAGAAAAGCGGGGTGATATCATGTCTTTCGATAAATTTTAATTCACGCTCTGCTTTATCAAAAGATTTCTTTCTGACTATCTCATCGGCAGTCTTATCACCGATGCCAGGTATTTTCAGTAACTCCGATTTTCGCTGTTTAAAAACGGCTTCAACCCCTCCGGCAAAGCCTACAAGGTTGCGTGCCAGTATCGCTCCAACATTAGGCAAATGCGTGAGCGCTATCTTGAGTAGAAGATCTTGGGAGTGGTATTCCATCAAAAGATAATTGCTTAATTCAATCCAACATGAGGGAAAAGATATAGTTTCGTATCCTTATCCAGCTGATCAAGATACTTAATCATGGCGAAAGGCAAAAAATATTACGTTGTATGGGTGGGAAATGAACCGGGAATTTATGACAGTTGGGAAGCCTGCCAATTGCAGATCAAGGGTTATCCGCAGGCCCGTTATAAAAGTTTCAAAAGCCTCGAAGAAGCCAAGGAAGCCTATAGCCAAGGCACAGCACCATTTTCGAAAAAGAGCAAAAGTGTTAGCGTTTCAGAGCGAACCGGCATCGTATGGAAAAGCATTTCGGTAGATGCTGCTTGCAGCGGAAATCCGGGGCTCATGGAATATCGGGCTGTTGATACAAAGAGCAAAGACCAGATCTTTCATCAGGGTCCTTTCGAAGACGGGACCAATAATATTGGAGAGTTTCTTGCTCTAGTACACGCCCTGGCGTTTCTAAAGAAAAAGGGGATGGATACCTATCCTATCTATACCGATTCCCGGACGGCTCTTGCCTGGGTGAGAAATAAAAAAGTAAAAACAACTTTAGTGAGAAACCGCAAGAACGAACAGTTGTTTGAGCTCATGGAGCGAGCCATTCTTTGGCTCAAAAAAAATACCTACAGTAATCCAATCATGAAATGGGACACTGAAAAATGGGGCGAAATACCTGCGGACTTTGGTAGAAAATAACTGGGTGATCAGACAAAACGCATAGGATACTCTGCGTCGACGATTCCTTTTTTAATCTGTTCCAGTTTTCTTTTAATTCTCCTTTTTTTAACTGGCTTAAGAAACTCCGTAAATAGTAATCCCTCGATATGATCATACTCATGTTGAATAACCCGAGCTTCCACATCCGTAAACGTTTCTACCTTTTCGACAAAATCTTCGGTACAATAACGCAAAGTAATGGTTCGGGGTCTATCCACATCTCCTCTTACTTCCGGGATACTTAAGCATCCCTCTTCATAGGTCCAAAGATCATTATCACTAGCAACTTCATGGGCATTAATAAACACTCGTTTGATACCCCCTGTCTCATCTTCTTCATTGAGTTGGGTGGTATCTATAATAAATATCCGGATAGCTTTACCGATCTGCGGTGCTGCCAATCCAACTCCCCGAGCATTATACATTGTCTCCCACATATTAGAAATCAAATTGCTTAGCTCTTCGAACTCGGGACCGATGTCGTCTGCTTTCTTTTTTAAAATCTTAGTGCCATAAGCATATATAGGCAAGATCATATAATTAATAATGCTTTAAATATTCCTGTAAAATTAAAATAGCGCTGACTTTATCCACAAGGTTTTTATCACGCCTTTTCTTCTTTTTATGTGTAGCTAAAATAATTTCTTTGGCTTGCTTTGAAGTTAATAATTCGTCCTGAAAATCAACTTCAATTTCTTTGAAATGTTTTTGGACTTCTTTGACAAACTTTTCAATCTGTGCAACCAAGGCAGTTGGCGTACCATCGGCATGACGTGGATATCCTACCACCAATTTTTCAACTTTTTCCCGTCCGAAATAATCCTTTAAGTAGGCTAATAAATTTGACGTAGGAACCGTATCCAATCCATTTACAATAAGTTGGAGCGGGTCTGTCACTGCAATACCTGATTTTACTGACCCATAATCAATCGACATTATTCGTGCCACGATTCAAATTTACACACTTTCTTTTTAAACGCATTTCCGAAAAAAAAGATCCCCTTCCTTTTCAGGACAGAGGATCGATTTTTCCCAAAAGCTTATATTTTGATCGAAATTTTATTCCAGAAGGATCATGCGTTTTGTTTCACGACCTTCCTTCGTTTGCAATTCATAGTAAAGAACTCCCGGAGTGAGTTGAGACTCATTAAATTTAACTTGTTGATTACCGGCGTCAAAGTATTGTCTCATTTGATAAACTACTCTTCCTGCCGGATCGTAGATCTTCAAACCGACGTCCTGTGCTTCCTGTAACCAAAATTCAATGGTAGTTTCATGCCGGAAAGGATTAGGATAATTCTGCATCAGTACCGATTTACTCTGCACAGCCATTGGTGAGCTGAAACTCAATGCCAATTGACGTTGACCTTCAATAGTGTATAACTCTGAACTGAAGTCTAAATCAGATAGCGCCATCATTTCACTCACTTTTATAGGTTCTTGGACCATAATATTTAAATAAAAAAGCGGCTTCTGTGGATCAATGTACTGACCTTCAGCCATTGGCATACTCATTTTCAATCTCGAACCA
>JAGQWV010000544.1 GCA_020437045.1 Saprospiraceae bacterium
TTTGTGATGAGAGGCTGAAGAGCAAAAAAGACGGGTGCAACGTCGGTTTTTGAGGGCACAGACATGGTCACCATCATGGTGAGCATCAAAAATTGATGATGTGCCCGTATTTAAAGCTATTCAGTCTCGTAATAGAAAGCCTATTGAATAATCCCGGTTTAAGTCCCCTCCCAGGGGATTTAGAGGTCTTATCATACTAGGGTTTGGTTTTGTCAGCTAGAATAATCTAGTACTCACCATGAGGTTTCCGGTATCCTCGAAATTTGTAATTCCTCTCGCAGAGGCGCAAAGTTCGCAAAGGTTTTTGAAGTTGAATCGTTAAATGTGCCTCCCTGAAAAACCTCTTGATCTCTATGGTAATCTATAGTATGGTTTTAAGCGCCTCGACCAGCATATGCACGTGATTAGCATCACTGCTTTCTCCCATGAGACCTATGCGCCATACTTTTCCGGCGAATGCTCCCAAGCCGCCGCCGATCTCTATATTATATTCATTCAGCAACCGCGAACGTACAGAGGCATCATCGACACCATCCGGGATGATGACCGCATTCAGCATCGGAAGCCGATAAGGCTCAGCTACCAAAAACTCAAATCCCAGATCTTGCAAACGATCCCGTAGCAAAAGGTGATTTTCCCGATGACGCGCAAATCGCTTTTCCAACCCCTCCTCCAGTACCAATCGCAAAGCTTCCCGCAGCGCATACATGGCTCAAACCGGTGCTGTATGGTGGTACGCTCTCTTCGCTCCGGCCCAGTAGTTTTTTACCATCGTCAGGTCGAGAAACCAACTTTGCACTTTTGATTGGCGTTGCTCCAGGACCTGTACCGCCCTACTACTCAGAGAAACCGGGGACAGACCCGGAGGAGCACTGAGGCATTTTTGCGTGCCTGAATACAAGGCATCAATGCCCCACTCATCCACCTTAAGTTGGGTGCCGCAATAGGAAGTCACGGCATCAACGACCAAAAGGGCTCCAGCTCCATGCACCATCTGGCTGATTTCTTCCAATGGCTGCAAAACGCCCGTTGATGTTTCTGCATGCACAATAGCTACGAGTTTCGGTGATTTATCCTTTAGTGCCTCTTGCAATTGAGCCGGATCAATGGGTTCTCCCCATGGTGCTTCGACGGTGGTGACCCGGGCTCCACAACGTTCAGCGATATCCTTCATCCGGCCACCAAAGACTCCATGGATGCAAATGACCGCATGATCACCTGGTTCCAAAAGATTGACCAGCACTGTCTCCATACCGGCACTTCCCGGAGCAGAAACGACAAAAGTGAGTTCATTGGCCGTTTGTAAGGTCTCCTGAGTCATCGCCTTGATGTCGTCCATGATGTGCAAAAATTCAGGGTCCAGGTGCCCAATAAGCGGCGTAGACATTGCTTGAAGCACGCTGGGGTGAACATCGCTGGGACCAGGCCCCATAAGAATTCGCTTGGATGGATGAAATTCAGAGAGAGAAGACATAATATTCTTTTGCCCGAAAGATACTAAATGTTGAATGGTCATTATACAGGCTTCGGCACTATTTCGATGCCTTAAAATCCTTTGTATTTTTCCAGAATGTCCTGAATTTATCCCGAATCATAATGTAGAAATAAACTACTAAGTCACCATGCTTTGATAATGGGCACTTCCGTAATATTTTTACCCAAAAAAAACGTCGATACCTAAATCCATAATATTAAATCTTAACTAATATAAAATATTTTTTATATCTAAATATTTTGGGTACTCTACAGTTGTGTTAAAAATATAATATACAGATATTCAGCATGTTATATTCAATTTATTTATTGAAATTCATGCAACAGAGTGTATTTTATTTTATTTTTGCAGGGTACTATCAAAGTTCTTTTTTTCGAATTATATTTTGATGGCACATTTTTCAGATACTGACCAAAATATTCCCTCCCCCATATACTTAGCACTATATTCTTAATGGAGATATAGTTGAACACACGAACTGTTTTTCAGGTAATATTCATCCAATTGAATATTTCGGATTCTCGGTGGTTTATCATTTTCGTTTCCCCCGAAAAGAAAAGTACCGGCACAGATTATTTTCAATCAATTGCACTTGAATGAACCGTCATTCCTGTGTCTCCAGGTACAAGTTTGAAATGATTAAAACCTCGAGATATGAAAATGAAAACCCTCAATCAAACAAATGAAACCTATCCAAAAAAAGTATCGAAGCAGTCCCCTATTCTCCACTGGATCAGCGAAGATGTGTATGGATTTCTTTTGCGCATCAGAGACCTTCTGCGCTTCCAGAATTCCTAAGAGGCCGTGGAAATACTCATGTTGCGCCGACATGCCTAGCAGTGTCTAAAGCTGTTCTTTTTTGCCACGGAGGGTCTTTAGATTAGGAGGAGGAAAAGGCTGTTTCTAAGCTTTTATCGACTTTAACTTTTTACCCTCTCTACCCATCGCATTATGATCTCTCCTACTCACATTGTCTTTTCTTCAATGGGTATGAGACTTTGAGTCTCCAGAATTTAGATATATTGGTTGCAAAGCTTCTGATGTGAACCAAAGTCTATTTATCGCCGATCTGCACCTGCATTGCCGGGGTCAGGTTTTATCTGATGAGGCTAGCCTGTTTTCATATGCGACCGATGCCAGCATGTATCAGATCAAACCCATCGTCATCATGATTCCTATGGATGAGGATGATGTGATCACGGCGGTGAAGATCGCTCACGATCACCAGGTACCGGTTATAGCCCGTGGTGGTGGCACTGGATTGGCGGGTCAGGCTATTGGTCAGGGAATGATCATTGATTTTTCCGTTCACCTCAAGAATATCATTTCCTTTAATGAAGCAGAACATTGGGCTATTGTACAACCGGGGATCATTCGCGACACCCTTAACCGCTTTTTGGCTCCACATGGGCTACACTTTGCACCCGATCCGGCTACCTCCAGCCGGGCAAATGTAGGGGGAATGATCGCCAACAATTCCTCTGGCACCAAGAGCCTCATTTATGGCAAAACCATCGACCATGTGTTGGAGATTAAATTGCTTCTGGAAGACGGCACTATTCTTCTCCTGAAAAATACGACCCCCCAGCAGTACCAGGACATGACACTGCAATCTAACCGGGAAGGGGAAATATACCGGTCGTTTAAAAAGATTGTCCTGGATCATAAAACTGAAATACAATCGCGTTTCCCAAAAGTGATGCGCCGGGTAGGCGGATACAACCTCGATGAATTTTTAACGGATGAATGGAATCTCGCCAAATTAATTGTAGGCAGCGAAGGAACCCTGGGGATTATTCTGCAGGCTAAAATCAATCTGACTCCACTTCCCAAATCAAGATATGTGTGCCTGAGTCATTTTTCCAACATGATTGCCGCCATAAAAGCAGTGCCTAAAATTGTTTCATACCATCCGGCCGCAGTGGAGATCATCGATCGAACGGTGATCGAAATGAGCCGGCAAAATATTGCCACCAGAGATAGTTGTCACGTGATTTCCGGTCATCCGGAAGCAGTATTGGTCGTCGAATTTCACGGAGAAGATCCTACCGATGCCAAGCTGCAGGCTCAACAGTTAGCCGAAGATCTGACCGAAGCCCGGATTGGTTATGACCACCCGGTTTTTCCGGAAGGCAAAGCTTACAACGACATTCTGACTGTTCGTAAAAAAGGACTTGGGTTGATGATCGGCATGAAGAGTCAGCGAAAACCGGTCGCTTTTATCGAAGATGCAGCCATCCCTCTGGAACACCTGGCTGAATACATCGTCGAAGTGGATCAAATTTGTTCCAAATATGGGGTGGACGCTATTAAGTATGCACATGCCAGTGTAGGGGTGATCCACATCCGGCCCGTCCTCAATCTCCGGGATCCTGGTGATATCGAGCTTCTGAAGAAAATAGCCGAGGAGACCTTTCTCCTGGTAAAAAAATATGGTGGGTCCTGGAGTGGTGAACATGGTGATGGCCTGGTGCGCAGCCCATTTAATGAACGTTTTTTCGGCAGCAGGCTCTATCAGGCTTTTAAAGACGTGAAAGATCTTTTTGATCCAAATCACCTTATGAACCCCGGTAAAATTGTCGATGCTCCTGCGATGGATCAAAATCTTCGTTATGGTCCTGATTATCGTGATCAACCATTAAATACCGTATATCACTTTCGGGAAGCGGGGAGTTTTGCCGATGAAGTACATATGTGCTCCGGTGTCGGCGAATGTCGAAAAACGGAGAAGGGAACTATGTGCCCCACGTATATGGCACTATTAGAGGAAGAGCATAGCACCCGGGGGAGAGCAAATCTCCTACGTCTGGGAATGTCCGGACAATTGGGAAAAAAAGGCTTGCTCGCTGACGAAGTGTTGGAAGTACTTGATTTGTGTCTTTCCTGTAAAGCCTGTAAATCGGAGTGCCCCAGCAACGTCGATATGTCCAAATTAAAAAGCGAAGTTTGGCAGATGCGTTACGATCAATCCGGGATGACCATCCGGGATCGTTTTATCCGGGACTCTTCTGAAATTGCCAGATTTCTTTCAGGTAGTCTTGCCCCTCTCATTAATAGTGTGCAAAAATCAACTGTATTCCGGGGTACCCTGGAAAAGATGGCAAAAATCGACCGCCGGAGAATCCTTCCTACCTATGCTAAGACCAAATTTACCCGTTGGTATAAAAAGAATTATTTTCCTCCGAAAGATATCCATGACCAGGCAATTTTATTTGTTGACACCTATCTCAATCACCATGAACCGAATGTCGGAATTAGCACCGTCAATCTACTAACGCACCTAGGCATTGAAGTGCATATTGCCGAAGTAGGTTGTTGTCAAAGGCCGAGAATATCTAATGGATTTTTGCATCTGGCTAAAAAAAATGGTCAAAAGGTTATCGAAAAACTCAGCCAATTTTCGGATACGACTAAACCCATTCTGGTCTGTGAACCCAGTTGCGCTTCCGCATTACAATATGATCTTCCCGATTTAATGGATGACCCCAGCCTTGCTCAGACAGTCGGTCAGCGAATTTCCACGGTTTCGGATTATCTTATCAACTTTTTAAAGCATCATTCTGCAGTGCTTCCGAAAATCAAGACGCAAATATACCTTCATGGTCATTGTCATGAAAAATCATTGTATGGCACTCAATCCACTAAAGAAATTCTTTCGTTATGTGGTGCTTCGATTCATGAATTTAATTCCGGTTGCTGTGGAATGGCTGGTGCCTTTGGTTACGAAAAAGAACACTATGAATTATCAGAAAAAATTGGACGTTCTCGATTATTTGATGAAATCGAAAAACTACCTAAAGACGTAATTCTTATCGCAGATGGATTTAGTTGCCGGCATCAGATCGAGCATTTCACCGGAAGAAAAGCAAAATTCTGGACTGAAGTTTTTTGATCTTACATGTGATATTTAAATCACTAAATAGTCAATGTTAGGTATATCCATTCAAGACACGTAAATTTAAGTTTATTTGAGTTTATATTTTATGGTCCTTGGTCACATTTAGTGGGTACTGCTAATTTTAGATGGGAGAAGTATTTA
>JAGQWV010000545.1 GCA_020437045.1 Saprospiraceae bacterium
GTAATACCCTGTCGTGTGATAAATCCCTGGGCAGGATAAAAGCGTTTATTTTCTCCGGCGACCTGAAATCCGGTCAAGGGTTTACCAAATGTCGTCAAACCATTTTGGGCATGATCAAAAGTCAAATTGACAACCGGACCTTCGATTGTCATTTCCTTAAATACCGGTCCGGAGTATTCGATACCTTCCTGACCATAGGTCTTAGCCAACGCCCAATAGGCCATCCGCTCGCCAGCAGCTTCTTTATCAGCCGGGTGAATATTATCTTTTTCCCCACCATCCATCAGACTAGCCATCCCGGCATTGGGAACCGCCATCGAAGCCTTTAATTGAGCTTCTCTCAGGTATGCAGAATTCAGGCCTTTTGGACCATAATCAAAAGGAGCGATCTGACAGTAATAGAAAGAAAAATCACCCTGGTCCCACTCCGAACGCCAATTCTGAATAAGCCCAGCCATTAATTTTTCATATTCCATAGGTTCATTCCGATTCGATTCACCCTGATACCAGAGCGCACCCCGGATACCATATCCCACCATAGGAGCAATCATAGCATTATATAATACCGTCGGCGTCTGTTGGTTGTATTCGTCTGTCATCTTTTTATCGGGCAAATTAACCCAATCAAATTCCTTCAAACCGGCCTCACTGATCCACGGTTCGATACGGGTGCCACCCCAACTGCTGCAAATTAACCCTACCGGTACATCCAGTGCCTGATTTATCATCCTACCGAAAAAATAAGCAGCAGCACTAAAATCAATTACATTCTCCGGGGAGCAATTCAACCAATCACCGGTAAAATCTGATTTGGTGGTCAGGCTTTTATCTCTTTCTACGGTAAATAAGCGGATGCGAGGATTGGCACTGGTCGCCACCGCTTCATTACTGCCCAGGATTGGTTGATTAAAATATCCTTTCATAGGCATCTGCATATTTGATTGCCCACTGCATACCCAGACTTCACCAATCAATATATCTTTCAAGATCAACTCCTTGCCATCAGAAATGGAAATCTCATAAGGACCTCCTGCCTGGGGAGTACTAACCTTGATTTTCCAATGACCTTCATCATCTGCTTTTGCCGTGTAAGATTTCTTGTCCCAGGAGGTCATCAGCGTCACCTTCTTTCCTTCGGCCGCCATGCCCCAAATGGGAGCTTCTGTCTCCTGCTGTAACACCATGTGGTCGTCAAAAATGGCAGGTAGTTTTATCTCTGCTTTTCCACTTCCTACCCAGAAAAAGAGACTCAGAAAAATCAAAAATGAGTTTAAATATTTCATGTTTATATTTATGTGATTGTCAGATTCTGAAATTAATTTATTTTATGATTTATGCAACGGTTTTAGTGTTACTAATTTTACCGGACCAAATAATCCCGCTTTGATTAAGGGTACCTCTGACCATTTTAGTCGAATTTTATTCAACCCAGCCACATTGGTATTGGTTATATTGGTATTGGTAAATTTCGCGCCAGTGACTGCATCTCCCTTTAGCCGGTTATTCCAGGTATTGGCAACTTTTATTTCCAGCTGATTATCTCCTGCTCTAATTACATTGGTCACGTCCAACCGGTAGGGCTTTGCCCAGCAGACACCCAGCGACTGACCATTAAGCCAAACTTCCGCTACATTCGTTAGATCTCCTAAATCAAGAAATATTAATTGACCAGGTAATACACTGGAATGGATATCCACCTGAAAGGTCTTATGGTAGGTAGCAACTCCCGAAAAATATTTCACCCCCTCTGCCTCAGCGTCCGTCCAGGAAATTAATTCCGGAAATATCACTTCTTCCGGAGTGCCCCACCCCGAAGGAAAATTAACCAGCCAGGCTCCATCCAGCTGCTGCTCTTTGACCGGATTATCGACCTCCATTTCTTTGCCTCTACTGACGATCGGATAAGATCCATTTTTCCAAATCAATAATTGATCATTATAAATCGAAAAATCAGGAATATCTGTATCATCCGGAAAGCTTATTACTGCAGTTTCCTTTTTGCCCTCAGAAAATACCACAATAATGGATGAATAAGGGGGTAGCGAAACAGGCATTTCATAGGCTCCTTTTACATCCGATCCCAAAAAATCAGATTCGATATTTCCGGTGAGTGGATCCCATATTTCTACGTACTTTGCGTTTTGACGAAATCTACAGCGCCTATTTATGGTCTGATCCGTTGTATTCCGGATCAAATAAAAATCTTCGGCATCCTTCTGATAATGAATATAATCTATGTAAAAAAAATCGGCATCACGATAAGTCAGATCAGGTAAAATTCCGGTATGTTGTAAAAAATCGAGGGGCTCTATGCCACTCCATACTTTTCCAGCCTTAAGATCTAAATGTTCAACTCCTGCTGCATCCTGCCATAACAGATCTATATCAGCTGAAGAAAACTCTAGCTCCGGCAGATTCTTACGTGTCAGGATCTCCTGTGGTTTGTCACCAAAAATAATAGCTCCTGCATTCGCTAACATTTTCAATTTATTAAAAACTGCCGGGTGCATCATTTTTTCCGGTTCCAATACCAGCATTTTAAATTTTGCTCCAGTCGGCAAAATCAATTGACCATCGGCGACCGTAAGTTGCTCTAAAATTTCGGTATTAATTACTTCATAATCATAACCCGGACCAACCATAAACCGACTATTTTTATGCCCGGCATAATTGGGAATCGCATCACCATAATAGTAGAGTACATCAGCAAAAAATTGTCCCTGCTGTGCTACACAAGAAATTCTAGCCAGATAATCATTAAATGGTTTGACCATGGGCCACCAAATGCGACGGTCATTATAATGGGTTCCTGCGCCATAATAAATACCTGGCAGACCATATCCCCGAGGATTGTGACTCGAACCGTGTACCACCACCTTATTCATTCCCTCACAAAATGCGCGATCGCCCGCCGGTTTCATTTCAAAGGGTCCCTCCTGCCAATGTTGAAAAGTGGTAAAAGCTTCTTCTTCCACTACTCCCCTTCCATAGATATGTGAAGCTGATGACACCTCTTTAACCACTCGCAAAATATCAATTCCCTCTGCATTCAACCGGTTATGATTAATCCAAAACTCCCCTCGCGGCAAGTCCATCACCCCCAGTGATTTCAAAGGTTCTACCGGTACATTATGCAGCGGAAAACCCGGGCCTCCTGATTCTGAATTGATTTTCAATCCATTTTCGTGACAAATCTTCCGGGCAACCCGGTAAAAATTATCAATCATTAACTCCGATAATGTCCGACGAAAATCCCGTTGAAATTCCAGATAAGTTTCTTCTTCGAAAATGTCTTTATTAAAAAGAGCAGGGATAAAGGGATATATTTCATAGCCGTTGATCTTTTTAAATATTTCCGGCAAGGTAGGC
>JAGQWV010000546.1 GCA_020437045.1 Saprospiraceae bacterium
ATAAACTGGTTGCATGAATCAAAGTCGCGTAAACCGTCAATTCCTCCGTTTTATGTTACCAGTGTAGAGTAAACAAAACGAACGTTTTCTTTACTTTTCTTCCCTACCCAATACCACGAACTAAAAGGCGCCATTTTCAGTAAAATAATCCGTTAAATATTCTAAGTAAATAATCCTATTAGATCTATTAAGTTGTTTTACTATGTTTACTTTATGATATTAGGTTACGCAAGAGTCAGTACTACGGAGCAGAATCCAGACTTACAGATCGATGCGCTTAAAAAAGCTGGCTGTAAGAAGATTTGCAGGAAAGCTAGCATACACAAAGTTACTTGGAAAGATTTGCTGGCCCTGTGGGTTGGGGGCTTCTAACCTATGATATTGGAAAGACCTTCTATAACACTCAAAGAACTTTTAATTCGATAATTCATGACTGATTCTGAAATTTTAAATAAGGTTGTCTTAATAGCTTCTAAGCACTGTGGAATCAGTGCTGATGAATTAAGCACTGGTGCTTCGATAAATTTTGATTTGCAAATTGATGGCGATGATTGAAGATATGATCGCAGAATTAAACAGAGAGTTCGATCTAAATTTTGAGGGGCTTTGATTATAGTCGATATTTTAATTCCGAAAGTGAAATATGAAATAAATATTTTTACTTCTTTCTTCGGCAAGCTATTTGGGAGAGTCAAAAACAAAAGTAAGGGCAACTATGATTTTAAATTAGGTGATTTTGTCCGTTGAATATCAGAAGGATACTGGAAAGAGTCGATGCCAACTAAAGGTGGCAAATAAAAAATGGAAGATATAAAGGAGGTTAATCAATTTAGAGAGTCTGCTATTAGACACTACAAGTATACTCAAGAAGGGAATTGGAAGGATGGGAATAAAGAAATAAAAAAATTAATTCTCTATACAAAAAGATTAAGAAAAAAGGAGAAACGGCTCAAAAGGAACTACTAAAGTTGATCTATTCAGATGTGCCTGAAGTTGCTTGCCTTGCAGCAACATACAGCATGAGTTACAACCCGGAAGAGAGCTTGAAAATTCTTGAAATTTTATCAAACAAAAATATTCCACACATCAGTTCTGCATCAAAATATGCTATAGAGAACTGGAACAATAATGAATGGGGCATTAAATAAGAGATCTAGGGCAGTGTAATTGTGTGACCATACATTTTCCATTGCCGTCTCTCTTCCTGCTGTAGAAAATCGATCAATTAGTTTGCGTGATTCCAGTTGTATTGTAAAAAAGTCACCTCAATGATTTCAATAAAAAATCCTTGGGCTGTATCTGCAAAAGATCAGAGGGAGTAAACCCGGTAAAATGTCTTATTCCGGGTGAATATTTTCCCTTTATTAATGTCACCCAGATTAAAAAATAATTCAACCTCATTGTTGGGAAATAATCTTTCGGTAGTAAATTCCGGGTATCCCCTGGCTACCATATAATGGTCAACAAAGTAGCTGACAGGTGGACGAGGCCTGGAAATATAATAAGTCATTCCCTCCTTCTCAAACTCATGCATACAGCCCTATTGTTAAAAGGAAATACTTTGGTAAGTTACATAATTGCGATCAATACTTAACAAAGCCGGTGGTGGGCTGGCTGGAATATACTTGGTCTGATTGATCTACCTCAACTCAAAACTAGTTGCGCCTAAAAACCCATGATCAGCATATACCAATGCATTATAGAGGCCTGATTCAAATTTTTTACCAGGCGTAAACGACATTTCAATACTTTGCAACGCTGACAATTTGAGTTGCTCAATATCAACAGCTGCAATATCGATCGGTGTTTCTGATTTTACTTTTACCGCTTTGGTTATTATATCGGGTACCGGTGTACCATCAAATTTGGTCACCACCAGATATAGCTCTTCATCCTTTTGATATTCCTGAGGAACGTCTTTCAAATCGAAGGTCACTTTAATCTCATTTGCCCTACCGGCTTTGGCGGTGACCTTATCATTCTTACGCATAGCGGTCACCTTAAAATTATTTGCAACAAATCCCGCAGGTGCCAGTTGAAAGAGACGGTCTACCAGTTGACGATTCTTTTGATCCAGTTTCTTCACATCCTGATTTAATCCATTGATTTGCTCGCGCGACAAGGTCAATTCTGTAGCAATTTCATTATTTGCTGATCGCAATTCTTCATTCTGCCCCTGTAGGGTTACTATATCATTTTCCAATGAATCTTTTAATTCTTCCAATTGCACCAGTCGTGCATTAATATGATCATTGACTTCCTGGCTTTTGGCAAGTTGAGATCGCACTCCCTGAATACGCTTTTTTAGGTCTTCCACCTCTTGTACCCGCTCTTCCAAGGTTGCCGAAAGCACTTCATTTTCATCAATCTTTTCAGAATATGACCCTTCGAGCGTAGTTAAGGTATTTTCCAATGAATCTTTTAGACTGTCCATGTCTGTAATATCAGAAACCAACCGGGAGGTTTCATTCTCGTACTTATTACTCTTTGCCCAAAAGGAAAAAGCAACAATCATAGAAAAAACCAGTAGAGCGGCTAGAACCCAGATAATGATCTTTAGATTACTAATTGTCTTTTGATGATCGAGTTGACTTTCGTTTTTCATGTTTAAGTGTTTGACAAAAAAATCAGGCTAGTAAATACTTTACTTCCAGTTTTGAGATAAGTAGTCCGCGATGATAAAATAGCTGGAGATCGACTCCGGGAGTTCGGGATTGGGAGTTTGCCTTATAACGAAAAGAAACAGAATTGTAGTTCCGATTTCGGTAGAAATTTAGAAGTAGTTTTCTTTCCAGTTATCTTTTGCGTTTGGAGATACTGATCTCATCTTACAGTTCTCGTATCTTTATATTACGATATGCCACAGCATCACCATGATCCTGCAAGGCGATGTGTCCTTTGCGAAACTTACCGAACCCCGGCATATCTTTAAATTTACTCTTGGCAATCATATCCGCCCATTCCTGATTAAACATGGTAAAGTCCACTACTTTAACGCCATTGAGATAAAACTCCGTCGCCCCATCTTTAATACGGATCCCTGCCAGATTCCACTCACCAACAGGTTTTACTACCTCCTCAGAACAAGCAATCAGATCATATAGATCACCGGCCCGATGCGTATGAATTTTAGCATCAGGATGACAGGTATTATCCAAAACCTGCATTTCCGGACCGGTGTTATAGGTTTTTTCGTATTCTTTACCTTCAACCACATTAAAGATTATCCCACTGTTTCCACAGGGACTAATTTTCCACTCCAGAGAAAGTTCGTAGTTCTCATATTGTCCTACGGTGATAATATCTCCCCCATCTTTCGAGCGAGTCCGCTTACCATCTGCTACTACTTCCAAGGTAAGTGCGCCATCTTTTACCACCCAACTTTTGCCGATGGTAGTCTTGCCATAGGTCCGCCATCCAGCCGTCGTTTTACCATCAAACAATTCTACCCAACCCTCTGCATCCGGCAATGATGTCAACTCAGCACTAGCTTGCCGAGATGGTGCTTCAGAAGTGATCTTTTTCTTCTGTTCACATGAAGTCAGGGAGAGGATACACACCAGAGAGTATAATAGATATCTCATAATTGCTGTATATTATTTATTGGTTTATAAAAATCCTGTTCCTTTATACCGACAAGATCTATAGTAAAGGTATAAACATTAAGTGCTGCGTGCAGACCCTTATATGAAAAAAATCTTTCTTTCGAATTTGGTGCTCGTTGTGACGCTTAATCTGCTCATCAAGCCTTTCTACATCTTTGGTATCGATCGCGGTGTTCAAAATTCGGTAGGTGCCAGTGAATATGGGTTGTACTTTGCCCTTTATAATTTCGTCTACTTATTTCAGATCATTAATGACTTTGGTCTGCAAAACTATAATCACAGCGTACTTAGCAAATACGAACGACTGATTCCCAAATACTTACCCAAGATCCTCGCTGTCAAAATCGTATTAGCGCTGTCATTTACCCTGGTGACGATTTTCCTGGCCTTGATAGTTGGATTCAAAGATTTCATTTGGCCTACCCTTTTTATCATCATTATCAATCAGATCCTTGTTTCACTTATCATGTTCCTTCGAACGACTTTGAGTGCATTGGGACACTATCGTCTGGATAGTTTACTCTCGATTTCAGATAAATTTTTACTCATCATGGGAGTGGGATATGTTCTATGGTTTTCGGACTATCAGTTAAACATCCATGATTTTATCGTCTTTCAATCGGTGGCCCTGGGTATCACCTTAGTAATCACACTGCTTTTCACTCAGCAAAAAAGCGGTTTATTCTCGTACCGGTGGAGATTCGACGAAACATTTTCTCTAGCCATCCTGAAGAAAAGTTTTCCCTATGCGCTGATTTTGCTTCTAATGACCTTATATACCCGGATGGATGGGGTAATGTTGGAACGATTACTAAAAAATGGAAAGGAGGAAGCCGGTATCTATGCCGCTTCCTATCGTATACTTGATGCATTTAGTAATGTAGGTCTGTTGTTTGCCGGACTTTTGCTGCCGATGTTTGCCAAGATGATCCGGAGTGGAGGACCTCTTAAGGAATTGACCGAGACCGCAAGAAATGCCTTGCTAACCTTCAGTCTAATGATTATCAGCATTGCCTTGGTATATGGCCAATCGATCATTGATCTTTTATACCATGACGCCACCATCTATTGGGGCCAGGTATTCCAACTACTGTTTTTAAGCTACCTGGGCATTTCCTTGGGTTATATTTATGGAACGCTTCTTACTGCCAGTGAAAACATCCGGGTTATGAATACCGTGTTTCTCGCCGGAGTAGTACTTAACTTCCTCCTCAATCTCATCTTCATTAACTTATGGCAGGCATGGGGAGCTGCACTGGCGACGGTGATCACGCAAATCGCTGTGTCATGCACGATAACATGGTTGGCACATCGCAATCTACTATTAAAAGCAGATCTCTTAGGATGGGTACGGTTAGGGATATTTTTCATAATGGTTTATATCTTTTCCCGTTATTGTAAAAGTTGGTCATTGCACTTGCTTCCTTCCTTAATTAGCATTGGAATTTTTTCTCTTTTTTCTGCCCTTAGTTTACAATTAGTTAACCTGGGAGATTGGTTAAAAACCGAACGTTAAATTTGTTTGACAGATCCTGACTGTTTCTTTTTTCTACATTTGTGATTCTTAGTTTTAGAATATGACGCAGCCGGTTCCGGATTTAAGTATAGCAGGTCTTTTTTCTCTCGTTTGGAGACATCGGAGATTTTTAGGAATTCTCTCCATCATCACCGTTATCACAGCTTCCATCGTCTCTCTGTTATTGACGGAATATTATCGATCTACCGTTGTTATTTTTCCGGCTCGGACTAATTCATTAACCCTTAATGAAAGTAATGTGAGGCGAGGCAATATTTCTGATTTTGGTGAAGAAGAGGAAGCTGAACAGCTATTACAGATAATCAATTCTGAAGAACTTTTTGAGTTGGTGGTTAATAGAAATGGCCTTTATGATCACTACGAGATTGATCATAACGAACGCCATGCCCGCTCCAAGATGCGGCAGAAATACAATAGCAATATCACGGCAAAACGCACAAAATATAATTCAATCGATATCAGTGTAGTGGATATTGACCCGGCGCAAGCCGCTAAAATTGCCAATAGCATTGCTGAATTTACGGACAGCGTGAAGAATAATATGATTCGCGAAAGAGCCAAAACCTCCATGGATATGATTCTCGCCGAGGAAATTCGAATAAGCTCCGCTCTAGAATCGGTGGTTAAGGAACTCGATAAATTACAGGCCATGGGCGTAGTGGGAGAATTATCAAGGGGGGGCTTGTATGAAGCCTATGGTGAAGCCATCCGGAATTCGAATAGTACTGCTCTAAAATCTCTCAAGGAGGAAATTGATGCCAACAAAGAATTTGGTGACGAATATGACCGGTTAAAAAAGGAACGGGAAATTATGACGGACCAGATGATGAAATTTAATAGCTACAAGAATCAGTTTATTGCGGATACCGCTATAAACATTCCTCAAAAATTTATTGTAGACAGGGCAATTCCAGCGGATAAAAAATCATATCCTATACGTTGGCTGGTAGTTACAGCATCCCTATTTGCAGTCCTGCTATTTGCTATTTTATTATTGATATTTCAAGAGAATCGCGATATCATTTTTAGTGATCAGAAGATAAAAAAAACCACCTAATAAATGATAGAGCGCCTGTCCAATGAAATGAAAATTCACTGGCCGGAAGTAGGGAGCGCACTATTTTTGGTGCTGACCATGCTGGCCTTTTTCCGACAGCAGTGGGAGATAGTAATGATACCCATAATTATCGCCATTGGACTTTTTGCCTTTTTTAAACCCAAGTATCTTTTTTTTGCAATCGTCTTTATGACGCCTTTCTCCATAAATCTGGAGGAATTGGGCCGGGGTGATATTGCCTTCTACTTACCTACAGAACCACTGCTCTTTGGCTTTATGTTACTCATTATTTTAGCACAATTGTGTTGTCAAATTATCCCCAGAAGTGTGATCAGGCATCCGGTATCCATTGCCTTCTTTATTTATTTGGGATGGCTTTTTATCACCTCCCTAACCAGTGTACAACCCATTGTTTCGTTGAAGTATCTGGTATCCAGAGCCTGGTATATCATTCCCATTTATTTTGCTGGTGCCACCATCTTTCTCCAACAAAAAAACATTAAACGATTTCTGCTACTTTATCTGGTGCCTTTTCTGGCCATTGTCATTTACACTACTTTCCGACATGCGAGTTATGGGTTTGAGGAGGATGCTGCGCATTGGGTTATGGAACCCTTCTACCGTGATCATACCCAATATGGTGCGGTAGTAGCTTTTTTTATTCCAATTGTTTTTGGATTTATCACCCGAACCCATCAGACCATAGAGGCAAGAATGCTTGGTATCCTGGCACTTATGCTGTTGTTTGTCACCATGATTTATACCTACTCCCGGGCGGCACTGCTAAGTGTACTGGTCGCTTTTATCTTCTGGCTCATTGTAAAATCGAGGGCTACCTTGAGTCTCATTTTTGGAATCGGCCTAATAATGGCAATTCTGGTGCTATTTTCATTTGATGACCTGTTGATGCAACTTCAGAAAAACCGCATTGATTCCTCAGAAAATCTGGTTGAAAATGTGGAATCGATCACAAATATCAGTACGGATGCCTCAAACCTAGAAAGACTAAACCGTTGGAATTCTGCATTTGAAATGACCCGGGAAAAACCTTTGGTTGGCTTCGGTCCGGGTACTTATATGTTTCAATATGCTCCCTATCAAAAGTCTAAGGATCTGACGATCATAAGTACAAACTTTGGTGATGTTGGAAATGCGCATAGTGAATATCTTGGACCGCTGGCAGAAACCGGTATTCCAGGTTTATTGAC
>JAGQWV010000547.1 GCA_020437045.1 Saprospiraceae bacterium
AAGAAGCATTCGCGACCATTCGCGTAAATTCGCGGATCTATCCCTAATAGGAGGATCTAAGTTTATTTAAACAGTGACTCTACAAAAGCTTTTTTGTTGAAAATTTGAAGCTGATCGATACCTTCACCAACTCCGATGTACTTGATAGGAATTTTAAATTGATCGGAAATGCCTATGGCAACCCCGCCCTTTGCTGTGCCATCTAATTTGGTGAGTGCCAGAGCGGTGACATCCGTAGCTTCACTGAATTTTTTACATTGCTCAAATGCATTCTGACCGGTGGTGGCATCGAGTACCAATAAGACTTCATGGGGGGCTCCGGGCATCTTTTTGCTCACCGAATTGCGGATTTTGGTCAACTCCCGCATCAGGTTGATTTTTGTGTGTAATCTACCGGCGGTATCGATGATCACGACATCCTTTTTGCCATTGATAGCATATTGCACTGCTTCATAAGCAACTGCTGCTGGATCGGCTCCCATTCCCTTACTAAAGAAATCACAACCGACTCTATCAGCCCAGATACCCAACTGATCGACCGCTGCAGCCCGAAATGTGTCGGCAGCTCCGAGTACCACATTGTAACCCCGGTTTTTATATTGATTGGCGATTTTACCGATTGTGGTTGTCTTACCGACACCATTGACACCCACGACCAGCATCACATGAGGAACGTTCTCCTTTGGAAAATCGAAGTCTTCGATATCCACCGTGTTATTTTCGGAAAGGAGCGTGACGATCTCATCTTTCAGGATGGAGTTCAGCTCGTCGGTTGATACATACTTATCACGGGCTACCCGTGCCTCCAGCCTTTCAATGATTTTGATGGTCGTCTCCAGACCAACATCAGCGGAAATAAGAATTTGTTCAAGTTCGTCTAGAACTTCTTCGTCAACTTTGGATTTGCCCGCAACTGCCCGGGTAATTTTGTCAAAAATATTGGACTTGGTCTTTTCCAGACCCTTATCCAGGTCCTCCTCTCTCTTTTTGTTAAAAAATTTGTCGAAGAACCCCATTGGCTAGGCGAGAAGATAGTTGGTGATAGTAATAAAATAAAAATCAGGCTGCCGGATACAGCAGCCCACTAGATTTGATATGGCTTGGGAGAGAACGTTTATTTATTGCCAAAGAATGCCTTGGCCTCGTCTTTGTGGATCATCATCTCCTTGTACATGTACTTGCCAGTCTTCGGATCTTTGATAGGTTTAACCACTTTGACGAAATCTTTACCGGTACCGGCGTTGGCGGCACGTTGACTAACCCTTGCGTTTTTACTGACTTTTGCCATAATTACTTGATTTCTTTATGTATAGTATACTTTTTCAAAATCGGATTGTACTTCTTCAGTTCCATACGATCCGGAGTATTCTTTCTGTTTTTCTGTGTAACATATCTCGATGTACCTGGCATGCCAGAGGTCTTATGCTCGGTGCATTCGAGAATGATTTGTAATCTGTTACCTTTTGACTTCTTTGCCATTATGCTTTTATTTAACGCAGATCAGTTAATTAAAGTTTCACACCGGTGGCTACACCTTTTCGCTCCAGTTTCTTCAAGTAAGCGTAGATACCCAATTTGTTAATGTTCCGAATCGCCTGGCTGGATACTTTCAAGGTAACCCATTGACCAGTCTCCGGAATGTAAAAACGCTTTTTGTGCAGATTAGGCGCAAATACTCGCTTTGTCTTACGGTTAGAATGCGATACATTGTTTCCCGTAATTGGCCTTTTTCCCGTTAGTTGACAAACTCTTGACATGTTTATTGATTTGATTTTCAGCCTATTCGGCCTGATTTTGTGACCACGGCAGGATTCGAACCTGCAACCTCCTGATCCGTAGTCAGGTGCTCTATCCAGTTAAGCTACGAGGCCGGTTTTTCCAATTAAATTTTTATTCACTTTAGCTGGACGGCCAGTAGTTATCCCACACTTTAAGACCACGCATACAGCCGCCTCTTCAAAACAGGTGGCAAAGGTACACTTATTTTCTCTCATATAAAACCCCTGTATTTGAAAAAAATTATTGGCGTAAGGCTACGTTTTGATGCATGGCTGTATCTATCAGGGTGAAGAACAAAATTTGGTATTTTATCATGACCTACAAAATCTTCATATCACTTTTAGTCAGTTTTCTCCTGTTGGGCCAGTCTCAGGGTCAGTGTCTTCTTGATTCACTGCTCATAGAAATAGGATCCTGTGATGAGAATGGTATGGCAAATGTTTGGCTGGATTTTCAGTATCAGGAGGGAGTGTCTGATACCTTTGTGGTAAAAGGCAACGGAATCGACTACGGTCCATTTGCCTATGAGGATCTACCGGTTAATCTAGGGCCCTTGCTGATCGACCCAACGTTAGGTTACGAGTTTGTTGTTCGGGATATGGTGGCCGATTCTTGTCAGATCTCCATCGAATACGGAAAGATTGTATGTGAATCAGACAAATGTCTCATCAAAAACCTGAAAGCTTCGCTCCTGGATAGTTGTGCGGTGAATGGTTTCTTTCATCTGTCCCTGGATTTCGAGAGCATAGCTGTCACGAATGTTGATATCCTGATTGATGGTGACTACCGGCAATCTGCTTCTACTGATGCTTTACCTCTTCTCCTGGAAATTCCCGACCATCATAAGGATCAAGCATATATAAAGGTGCAGGCCAATGATCAAAGCGAATGTTTTGGAGTGATTGAAGTGGCCTTACCAGGTTGCGGAGCGGATTGCGGAATTTCCGATTTAAAGGCTGATGTGATCGAGTGTGAGGACAGCAGCTTCTTCGTAAAGTTGGATCTTAACGCAGAAGGGCCTCATAGTGAGCACTTTTTTCTGTCGACCAATGACAGAACTTCCAAACTATATCAATATGATCAACTGCCGCTCGTAGTAGGGCCATTTATAAACGGACTCTCCGATCCCTTGGCATTTGTAGTCTGGGATTCTCTCTTCTCCAATTGCGTTTGGGAGGCGGTAATCGATGGGACCCCCTGTAATGCTCCCTGTTCTATAGGTGCGTTGGAAACTGAAATTATCCAGTGTGATTCCGGCTTCTTTACGGTATCCATCGATTTTGCCTTTGATGGAATGCTTTCTGATTCTTTTTGGCTTCGAGGCAATGGCAAGAGTTATGGAGCTTATGCTTATGCAGATTTGCCTGTATCGCTGTTCGGACTGGCTGCTGATGGGACCACTGCCTACGAATTTGTGGTCATTGATCAGACAGAACTTTGTAGAAATGCGGTGGATATTGGTACCGTCGATTGTTACTGCCTTTGGTCGGATTTCCAGCTAACCACTGGTGATTGTACCTCTGACTCCACTTATGTATTATCCGTGAATTTCGAGCCGGGGAACGTAGATTCATTCAGTATCTATACGGGTGGAAATAAATTAGGTGATTATACTACGCTTTCGTTACCACTGCAAGTTGATGCGTTTCCGGCTTCCGGAGCAGTAATCGATGATTTGTGGATTTGTGCATTAAAGACTAATTGTTGCCTAAGATTCGAGGTAGAGTCACCTGTCTGTGCACGTAGAGCTTGCACCATATCTGAAGTGGCAGTATCTCCCCAAAGTTGTGATGGGGGGTTGTATTATGTTTTATTGGATTTCGTTTACGAAGGCAATTCCAAAGATTATTTTATCGTGAAGAAAAATGGGGAGAGCCTGGGACAATATAAGTATGACGATTTACAGGGCGAACTGGGGCCCTTTTGGAGTGTCGATTCTTAGGTGCAGGTGATCCAG
>JAGQWV010000548.1 GCA_020437045.1 Saprospiraceae bacterium
ACCAACGCCATCGCGATGCATCAAAGCTCAGACGTCGCCAAAGACTTTCCGCTACTCAGAGTACTGGGGACAGCGGCCTGGATTGTTTCCAATATTATCGTGGGAACCATGGATATCGGTAACACCAATTTGATTTTTATTATTCCGGCTGTGATTTCTCTTGCCTTTGGTGTTTATAGTTTCTTTTTACCGGATACTCCTCCAAATCCGAATCAGGAGTCCGTCATGAAAAATTTTGCCAATGCGTTGGTCATGTTTAAAGACAGATCGTATACCATCTTTTTCATTGGGTCGGTGCTTCTCTGCATTCCATTGTCTTTTTACTATAGCTATGCGAATGTCTTCCTGGCAAATGGAGCAGGACTTCCTAATACAGAAACTATCATGGCCGTTCTTGGTCAGGGATCGGAAGTGTTTTTTATGCTGGCACTGCCTTTTTTTCTAAAAAAATGGGGAGTACGTAATATACTTCTTTTAGGAATGGGGGCCTGGGTTGTGCGCTATTTGAGTTTTAAATTCGGACTGGGAAGCGGTGCGTGGCTATTATATCTCGGTGTGATATTGCATGGCATTTGCTATGATTTCTTTTTTGCCACCGGTCAGATTTACACCGACCTCAAAGCACCTAAAGGCATAAAAAGTGCGGCCCAGGGAGTAATCACTTTTGCAACCTATGGTATAGGATTGACCATTGGCTCGAAATTCGGGGGTATGGTGGCTGAGGCTTATACCAGTGGAGACGGATCTATTGATTGGCCGGGATTATGGATGGTACCTGCAGCAATCTCTGGAGTACTTCTGGTGATTTTCCTATTATTATTTAAGGATAAGAAAGCCGAACAGTCCATTGAAGGAGCGGCATAAACCGACACTTTAAAGCGGTATAGAAATAAGGAACTCTAAAAGTATTTGAGAAGGTTTCTATCAGCCAAGATATCTTTCAGTTCTTTGAGCATGGCATATTCGTGCGGCAATACTTTTTTTAGTGCTTCCTTTACCGCAACAAAAGTTCCCTGCTCCAACTCGGGTATCATGTTTTTGACCTTGTCCTTTACATACATCACATCTTCTTTCATCAGAGAACGCATCGAGGGAATGTCATGATAATCACCTTCAATCGCGATGGCGCGAAAACGTTTACCTTCTTCATACTCAATGGGGTCCATTTCGATCAAATCTGCCTCTTCGCGAACCAATTCTTTATTGGTGTGAGGAATGTCTTGCTGCGGAATCGACCAAACCGAACTCTCTTCCGACTCTTCATTTATGAGAAATACCTCTAGTCCTTTTTCCGCAAACCGGTAAATAATCAGGCAGGCTCGTTCAAATACACTCATTTATTCAGGTATGAAGTTGAAGTCATATTACTTTACAAAAGTAAAACATTCACATCTTATTTTAAAGTAATGCGATCTGAAATCCGACTACCTATTATAAATCGAACAGATTAGCTTGTCAGATGTAATCAACAGACCCAATTTTTAAACATTGCTGCCCCGGAGAAGTTTAGAATATCAGAAGATAAAGCAGCGGCACTTTAGTGAGAAAGTGCGGGCATGGAGGTTCGATAACATTCTTATCTTTGAAAAGAGACTTACATATTTATGTTTAGCATACTCAGCATTGTCATATTTATCATGGCCATTTATTTGATGAATAAAACATTCATCGGATTTCAACCTGGCTCAAACCGTATTAACTCTGATGTATCGCGGTTCAGGGATCTTGCAGGAAAGTGGAAAAGTGAACTTGTTCCATGGAGTTTTGAGGAAACGGAATTGTTTTCGCTTACGGAGATTAATAAAGTGAAGAAGAAAGGCTTTGGAAAATCCGGTGAAGCCGTGGTCGAATCAATCTACCATGAGCCAATGCTTTATTATTATTATAAGGAGTATCCGGCTACGCAGCGAAATGCCATCATTTTTACCCAAACGGCCCGATATGAAATTGTTTACCGTATTCGAGCAAAAGCTATTCAGGTATTTGTCAATGAAGAGTTTGTGGGTAGTATCGATCCGTCGGGAGTTTTTTACCGGGAAGCAGACCGGCTGGTTTTAGGAAAAATTGACCGTAGTGATTCATCGAGGATCAAAATCTATGTCGGTGAAACACGTACCGGAACATTTTTAGTACCTCTAGAAAAAAGTGTAGTTAGTCCCCGTGCTTTTGACATGGATGAAAAACTGGATTCCAATGCACATCTTTTATTTATGATCCAGGCTATTTATGAGGTGGTCATGTATCTGAACCGATAGGATTAACTTCTTTGGCATTCAACCATGAGCCCGCTATTCATTTTTTCTTACCGCCTAAATAAGGCGTTGCGGATCAGAAGATCATCCCAATCGTACAATACAAACTTATTACTTTGATTTTATTAAGATCTACTTACGAACCCAGATAACTCCGGAGAGCATTGCGATTATATGATCTCCTGAGACGACGCAAGGCTCTCTCCTTAATCTGACGGACTCGCTCCCGTGTGAGACCGTACATCTCACCGATCTCCTCCAGTGTTCTGGCACTCATACCATTAAGACCATAATAGGCTACGAGTACATCCACCTCGCGAGGGGAAAGCAATGATAAACCACTATTTACCTCTCTCTGCAACGACTCCTCCATCAATTTCAAGTCTGGTCCCATTTCATTATCGATTGACATCATATCAAGCAAGGTTGAATTGTCATCATCGTCACTGATGGGAGCATCAACCGAAAGGTGGCGTACACTACCTTTCAAAACGGTACTGATCTCATTAACGGACATGTCCAGTAAATCTGCCAACTCTTCCACTGAAGGCTCACGTTCAAACTCCTGCGTAAAGTAGGTGATCGCCTCGTTGACTTTATTATACTGACCTACCTTATTAAGTGGTAATCTGACCAGACGCGAATATTCGACAATCGCCTGCAGAATGGATTGACGAATCCACCAAACGGCAT
>JAGQWV010000013.1 GCA_020437045.1 Saprospiraceae bacterium
TCTTTTTCAGTTTTTTTTTTTTTTTTTCAATTTCACTCAGATCATTTAGTGGAGAAAATGATAAACGGACAGTTGTGCCTGTATCCTCTGGATCGAGAGCTGCCAATACATGAGACACTTTCTGGACCCCAGAACTACATGCACTGCCACCAGATGCGCTTATTCCCTCAATATCAAGATTAAAGACCAAAAGGTCTGAGACACTATTGCCGGGGAATGTTATACTCAATACGGTGTACAACGATGCTCCATCCACATCTCCATTGATCTTTACCCCGGGAAAATTTCGTTGTATTTCTTCCCTGGCATAATCACGAATGGATCTTGTCTTCCGCTCATAATTTTCCATGTTGGCAAAATATAAATCCAAAGCCTTTGCCATCCCTATAATCGAGGCCACATTTTCTGTGCCTGCCCGAATGTTTCGTTCCTGGCCTCCGCCATCAATTAAAGGCTTGATTTGAGCACCTTTCAAATACAACAAACCTATCCCTTTTGGACCATGGAATTTATGAGCAGATGCGGAAGCAAAATGTAAATGTGTTTCTGCTAGTGGAAAATCAAAATGACCAATGGTTTGTACCGTGTCACTGTGAAACAAGGCTCCGTATTCCGTGCAGATCAGGCCCAATTCCTCTATATTGTTCATCGTACCCACTTCATTGTTGGCATGCATGATGGAAACGATACTACCTTTCGGATTTCGGGAGAGTATTTCCTTTAGATGATCTTTGTTCACTCTACCAGTTGCATCTGTGTCCAGATAGTGAATATCCAGTGGAACAATTTGTGCCAGATGCTCTATAGATCTCAATACACAGGGATGTTCAATTTTTGTGGTGATGATGGTCCTGAGACCTAGATCTAAAACAGCCCCTTTGAGGGCCGTATTATTGGCTTCTGAACCACCACTGGTTATAAAAATTTCGCCAACGGAACAACCCAAAAGCGTGGCGATCTTTTTTCTTGCCACTTCGACAGCAGCCTTGGCTTTTCTACCCTGTGCATGAATCGACGAAGGGTTGCCATAATAATCATGCATTGCTGCAACCATTACATCAATCACTTCAGGAAACATGGGGGTCGATGCCGCATTATCGAAATACAATCTCACGACTTTCTTCTTTTAAGCGGCTAAACCAGTCTTCTACCAGCTGTTGCTCACCGGGGTATCCATCCCGATGGTCATATTCATTTCTTCTTAGGTCGTAGATATAGTCTGCACTCCACTGTCTCCAGTTTTCTGCCAGTTCTTTTATGCTTTCACCAATAAAAATTATCTCTTCATCAGTTAAAATCGGGTGTATGGACATCCGTATCCATCCAGGTTTTTCAGAAAGGTCTCCTCCCGATATTTTGCAGGTGATCTGTTCACTTAACTCTTGCGAAACATTAAGTAGATAATGTCCATAGGTACCTGCACAAGAACAACCTCCTCTGGTTTGGATACCGAACCGGTCATTCAGAATCCTCACTCCCAGATTGTAATGCAATTCGTCGATATAAAAAGAGATCACCCCTAGGCGGTGTCTTTGTTGATTTGCCAGAATGTGTAAGTTGGGGATCGAATCGAGTATCGGCCAAAGTATTTCCAATTGTTCATGTTCCCTCCTTAGGATCTTGGACACCTGCATTTGGTCTTTTAACTGCATGGCCAGGGCAACTTTGATCGTTTGAAGAAAACCAGGCGTGCCTCCGTCCTCTCGTTCTTCAATGGTATCATGATATTTATGTCCACCCCATGGATTGGTCCAATCGACCGTACCACCTCCAGGTTGATCGGGAATTCGGTTTTTATATAAAGATGAATCAAAAACTAAAACACCGCTGCTACCCGGTCCTCCCAGGAATTTATGGGGAGAAAAATAAATTGCATCCAATTTACATTCCGGAGTCAGTGGATGCATATCAATGTCAATATACGGTGCGGAACATGCAAAATCTACAAAACAGACCCCGCCATGTCTATGCATGATTCTGGCAATTTCGTGGTAAGGAGTGGGGATTCCGGTCACATTGCTACATGACGTCACAGCCGCAATCTTAGTATGACGATCCGAATATTGTCGTAGTCTCGTTTCCAAAAACTCCAGATCAGGCATTCCTTCTTCGTCCGGAGCAATGATTTCAACATCAGCCATGGTTTCCAACCAGGATGTTTGATTGGAATGATGTTCCATATGACTGATAAAT
>JAGQWV010000549.1 GCA_020437045.1 Saprospiraceae bacterium
TGGTATGACCTTCCTTGAGTGCCGTACCATCCTCCAAAAGGAACTGAAAATAGCCTCCTTTTACCGGATCGTGACTATGTTCTTCCAACCACTGAAAAGTCTTTTTGGCCAGGTCCAGCACTTCTTCTTTTTTGGAAAGGCGATAGTAGGCAGCTAGTCCATACATACCAAATGAATTCCCATAGGCTGTCTTTACTTGCCCATATTTGGGATCCACGCCTGTTGGATTTCCTTCCCTGTCCACGAGCTGATAAAAACCGCCGTTTTTAGCGTCCCACATTTTGTCTCGAAGAAATTGAAACCCATGTTCGGCGATCTGGGGATAGAGTTTATTATCCGGATAGCTCTCGGCCAGGGTAGACGCCGTCCAGACATGTCGTGCCTGGGTAACTATCATTTTATTCTGCCTCCCATCCAGCTCCCACTTATAATTAAAGTCACTAAGAAATCCTCCATATACAGAATCTACTATCCGTGGATACCATGGATCGATGCATGCTTTCTGCATCTCTACCTCCATGGCAGTAGCCAGGCTATCGCGATTCAAATGTGGTTGGACCGCCTCCATCGACGCGTCAGTAGGTTGGGTGCCCGATTTACAGGCTAATAGTAAAATGAAAAACAGCAGTCTATTCATTAGGAATAATTTTATAGGGAAATTTACACAATAAAGAGCACTATCTGAAAAATTGAGCGATCAGTTCTACCTCAGGGAGATTAAGATAATTCCCAAATGTTTTCCGGCTTTTGATGCTAAGTGAATTTCTCTGCAAAGAATATCCCACGCTTGGGAAAGTAAAAGGTACCGTTTGCAAAGTTAGACCACTTCTAATCTCAAAAAATCAGCATTTTTCAATTATCAAAGTTAGATCAAATCCTTCCTGGCATACATCTTTCGAAAGGACAAGTTAGTAGTGCGCCGGATAAGCGGAAGAAACCTTCTTTTAATCACATACTCCATCTATCTACGGGCATTTTCCAATACGATCATGCTAGAGTTCAGAATTAGTTAAACACATTCAAAGCAATAATTCCATGTTCATAACCTTCAAATCACCATTTCCGAGAATTCTCAAACATCCAATCGTAGCCCGGATTGGCATTGTTCTGATTCTTCCCCTAATCCTGACGGGCACAAATCCAGTCTTGAGTCAAGCATCACTAGGTACTTTTAGTCAGGTAAATACCGGGAGCGATTATTACATCGATGTCAATTGGTCTGGCACTCCGGCATCAAGTGGTTGCGACTGTTTCTATACAGACTATTTTTTTATATCCGAACCATGTTGCCCCAGTAACAGATTTTATCAAGCTCCTGGCCGTAATCATTCTACTTCTGTCTATTCTTCATCGGCCTACGGATACGCGCGTTTCTCGCTGGCACCCGGCACCACTGGGTATAGCATCGCCGGCCAATTAGGTTCTGAAGGGGGAATTACTTTCTTCAACCCATGTGATTTCTCGTGTGTCGCCAATACAGTGGAAACCACTACCGTCAGCACCGCTGCGCTAAAAAAAGTGGAGAATGTCAGCCAGACACTTTTTTTTAATGTTAATAGTATGGACGTCACAATCGGCTGGGATGTAGTGACCGATATTCCGGAAAATCTCTATCGCCTCGATATTCTAAAGAGCAACCAGGTAGTTTATAGCACCAATTCTAAAAGTGTGACTTCATGGCCGGTTACCGGACTGTCCTTTGGATCCAACCACGATTATATTATTCGCACGGTATATACTAACGGCGAGGTGCATAGTGATAAACCGGTGACGGTTAATGTACCTACTCCCAATGGCTTGATCAGCGGAAAAATCACTACGGGTCCAAATGGAACGGGCTCTCCCGTGGGTGGGGTGACTGTAACCGCAGAGCGAACATCATCTGTGCAAGGTGGTAATCTGGGCGTCCTGTATACAGCGACTTCCGATCCTGCCGATGGTTCGTACGAAATCAGGGATATCTACTATGGGCCTACCAACAATACAAGCTCATCAGCCACCTTCAAGATCACACCTTCTCTCAACAACCGGATGTTTGATCCTTCTACGATCAACAAAACATTGACATTTAATGTGCCTACACAAAGCAATGTCAACTTTGAAGATATCACCTCCTTCGCTGTGAGTGGCACCATTTACCAACCCTTCGAAAATACCCAGTGTCCTTTGGCCAATGTCGAAGTAATCGCTTTTAAAAATGGCCAGGCGGTTTCCAACCCGGTCAAAACCAATGTACAAGGCCAATACAGTTTGACCATTATGGATCCGGGCACCTATTATATTCGTGCCAAAATTGGAGATCATCAGTTTGTCAATGACTCCGTTCAGGTTAGTGTTCAAGCAGACGTTTCCGGGATCGATTTTGTCGACCTGGATCGAAACATACTCAAAGGTTATGTGCTCGCAGGCTGCCAGGAATACATTGGTCCGGCCATGGTCACTATCACCGATTCCCTTAATTGCGTCCAAAAGATTCTCACCACCAACACCGGATCAGGATACTTTGAGGTAGAACTTCCTTCCCGTTATTACCGGGTTGAAGTAACTTCTATTACACCCAACGACCCCGATATAGTTGTCAATGAAGTTCTCACCCAATTTGATGTTCAGCGTATTACGCTTGATAGTATGATCCAGCTGGATTTTATCTATCGCAAACCACTTGAATTGACCATTCTGGGCATGCCTTCTCCCTCCTGCGCCAATGTGCCCTATCCGGTGCTCAAACAACGCTTAATCTATTCCTTAATAATTAAGGTCACCGAAGGGCCATATTGCCTTTCTGACACCGGGTTTGTCGTTATTGCCAATGCAGTAAGTGGCGACATAAATACGAATGTAACCGATACCGTTCCCATCACCAATGGCTATGCATTCTATGAACTAACAGCTGGAGATCCCAACCTTCTGGGACAGCATCTGCGAAATATCAGTTTTCTCGCCCGGGTAGGTAATCGAAATTCCATGCCATTAGATAAGTCTGTTGTGGTGGTCGGATCGGTACAACGGGGTAATACCTTTGTTACCACCTCACCCGAAATCCCCTATATGATTCTCCGGGATCCGCCAGGCGATAACAGTTATGCTTTCTTAGAACAAGATACAACCGTGACAGTCTCACAGTCCTTTTATGGTCAAATCGGAGGTGGTGTCAAAATATGGGCCAAAGCCAAAGCAGGTATTGACATTTTCGGATTGAAAATCTGGGGAAAAATTGGGGGCTCCATCGACATTTCCGGTAAAACAACGACCACCGATGACTTTATCGTCGAATTAAATAATACCCAAAGATTTGAAACTTCCAATGATCAGCTAGTGATCGGCCCCAGGGGAGATGTGTTCGTGGGTGCTGCACTGAATCTCCGTTATGCCGCCGCTGATGAACTCAGCTTTGACCTCAATAATTGCACCCTGGTAAAGGATACGGTATTAACAATAGATCCGGATAATGTGCAGACCCAGTTTGTGTATACCGAGGGACATATTCGTAATACGTTAATTCCCAATTTGAAGGAAATTATCAAACTGACACCACCTACAGACACCATGACCATTTTCAATGCTACCCGATCTATTGCGGTCTGGGAGCAAATCCTGAATTTGAATAATGAGCTTAAAGAAGAAGCCTTGGCAAGCGGGAATACCGAAAATATCTCTTTCGATGGTTCAAGTGGACCGATCACTAAAAGTTACACTCGAAGTTCGACGATCAATCGAACGATCGAATTTGCAACCATCATTGATGCACAAATCGCAGCAGAAGTAGGCTTCGAATTTAGAGGTAGTGG
>JAGQWV010000550.1 GCA_020437045.1 Saprospiraceae bacterium
CCGGATCATTCATATGTATGGATATCGGATCCATTCCAACAATTCGCTGAAAATGAAATTTATCATATTTATTCTGATGGCACTAATGTGACCTGGATTTGCACCAGTGAAGGAATTATCAAATTTGACTTTGCAAAATTGACTTTCCCATCAGCTGACTTTCACACAACCATCAGAGACGTCAGTATTAAAAGTGATTCGATAATTTATTATGGAGGTTTTGACTCCCCATCAAGCATACCAAAAATTGCCTTTGCCAATAATTCTTTGAAATTTCGATTTTCCGCGAGCAGTTATGAAGGTAAGAATGTGAATAAATTCAAGAGCATATTACAAGGCTTTGATCGTACCTGGTCCGCCTGGAATTCCCAGACTTCCAGAGAATACACAAACTTGCCACCAGGCACCTACACTTTCAACGTACAGGGTCAGAACATTCTTGGACACAAAGGCATTCCGGCAATCTATACTTTCAGAATACTTGCTCCCTGGTACCGAACGTGGTGGGCTTATTTGGGCTATTTTGTGATTGCTATTCTGGGCGTATTTAAGGTAGATCGAATACGTAAAATACAGGTATTAAAAAAGGAACGGGAGCAAGCAGAATTCAGGGAAGCCAGACTACGTGCTCAAGCTGCCGAGATGGAAAATAAAGCACTCCTGGCCGAAAACGAAAGTAAATTGAAGGAGCTGGAATATTCGAAGGAAATCGAGAAAGCCTATATAGATTTAAAAGCCACCCAATCACAACTTATTCAATCAGAAAAATTGGCCTCCTTAGGAGAACTTACAGCCGGCATCGCTCATGAAATTCAAAATCCACTCAACTTCGTAAATAACTTTTCCGACCTCAGCACAGAGTTAATTGAGGAGGCCCTGGAAGAGATGAATAAAGGTGATGAAAAGGAAGTAAAAACAATCCTCACCAGTCTCAAAGAAAACCTATCAAAAATTAATCACCATGGCAACCGGGCAAGCGGTATCATAAAAAGCATGCTTATTCATAGTCGTTCCAGATCGGGTAAAAAAGAACTCGTCGATATCAATAATTTATGTGAGGAATATGTACGCCTGGCTTATCATGGCATGAGAGTAAAAGACAATAATTTTCAGACCGCATATGAACTCCAACTAGACCCGGATCTTCCAAATATTGAGGCCGTACTGCAAGACATTGGTCGGGTATTGCTCAATCTTATCAATAACGCTTTTCATGCAGTATCGGAAGTAGATAATCCTAAAGTAACGGTGATTTCAAAAAAACTGGAAAATGTCGTAGAAATAATTGTGAGCGATAATGGACCGGGTATCCCAGACGAAATCCAAGATAAAATCTTTCAACCATTTTTTACCACGAAACCCGCTGGTCAGGGCACTGGCTTAGGGTTAAGTATCAGTAATGATATCATAAGAGCTCATGGGGGGATGTTGAGTATGAAATCAAAAGCCCTGGAAGAAACCAAGTTTATTATCAAACTACCTCTGGTGTAATTTCCTTAATTATTTGATTCCTTTTCCAAACATACTGCATTAGCTTGTCAATTAAGGAAAAGATACGGATTTGAAGATATAAACGCAGCCCAACTCATCTGCCACACTAACCGCAACCTTTGCCCCATCGGGAGCGATAGCTACTCTTATGGGTTGCGAGTTACTAAATACCGGCTGGTCATCTGGCACGATGATCAACCTTCCTAGCTCACGTAGTCCGGTTTGATCACTGTAGTGAAACAGATTACCCAGATCTTGCGGATCTCCTGAAACTCCGTAAGCATGTCCTTTGGCTACCACTAGCTGATGAACGGGACCATGGACGCCAATCGCACCTAAAGCATAAGTGAGTTTTGTCTTCTCATTAAATAAAGCTACACAACCATCCTCAGTTCCGATGATCCAGGAATGTTTACCCCATCGTGACCATGCTGAGATAGCCGCTTTAAACCCCCTCCCCTGTCGGGCGGATGGCTTCGCATGTTTTAAAACTTCGGGTATTTTTCCCAGGACTTTCTCCTCTGTAAAGGAAAACTCCGTTTTCTTCAGCTGTTGAAAATTCGATTCGGTATTGGTGGTGTAAATTCCCGAAGGAAGTTGCATCATTAATGTATCTGATCCGGTCCACTCCAGCAATTGTACCCGTGAGGGTTTACCTCTTCCGAACTGTCGCCAAAGCCTGATTCCATATGCCTGATCACAAGGTACTCCGGTGTCGGCTTGATTTTTACGAAACAGACTATATTCCTTTAATTCCTGCTGAAAAGCCAGGTATGGAGCAGAAGCCTCCGCAAAATTATCGAGAGGATATGCTTCTTTTGCATCGCTGTAGGGAAGGTATGCCAATACATCCCTCACTCGCTCAGACCTGCCGAAATGATGATCGGCACCAGCTCTTTCCAGATACCGGGTATTCACCGCAATAATTCCCGGCATATCTTCACCATGATTAGAATCTGCCAGATGAAGCACATCATCTTCGTCTATATACATCTCACTAACACAAGCGGTCGCCCGGTCCGGTGTCCCCAGCAGACCAACATACTCCGGGTCATTTCCGCCCAGAACATCCCAGCGAAAAAGATGTGCCACATAACCAACTCCTACGCTCACCGGACACCAGGAGGCCTGCCACAGAATTCCTTTTGAATCAAATGCCAGTCCTTTCTGCATCATCCAGGGAGCGGATTCAATGAAAGAGGCTGGACGGAAGTCACCAAAGCGTTCGAATGTACGCGTCTCGGGATCAAAGGCATAGAGCCGGTCGCTGCAACGAACGCTGACCATCACCCGTCCATCGGGCATATCGGCGTGATGCCCCAGATATCTGCGGACACGCCAATTTGGATTCTTTTCCGATTCGGCAGCCAGTATACCAAGATCGGTAAGGATGTGGCTATCGACATCAATGTGAAAAACCGTTCCGGAGCGGGTGGAAATCAACAGGTTACCCAATCGATCTTTGACAAACTTATAGGATCCGAATTCGGTGATCTGCCCAAAGTCCTTTACCGCCCGTGTGTTCAGATCGAGTCGATAAAGATGCCCCCGAAGATACGTCGTAAACCAAAGTGCATGATTCCTGTCATCATACCCGGCCCCATAAATACTATCCCGGGCCACTGGAATCCCAAGATTCAAACATTGCCTGGTGGCAGGATCCCAAACCAGTACATGTGATCCAGGGTACCCTTCCCACTGGTGGGTATAATATTGTTCAAAAAGCCAGTATGGATGTAAAGGGCTACGGGCGGTGGTATGCGTAGTCATAATGATCTTGCCATCCGCTATCGGGAAGATGGAAGTGTGTATTTTACTTGGAGGGATCATTTTTGGATCGGCCATCGTCTCACGCCCGGCATCGAAACAAAATTCTAGACTCCCTGATTTCGGATTGTACTCGTAAAGGATGGCATTGAGTGCATTACCCAACTCCCCACATAAGGCGACGTACATTTTTCCATCATGCCCCCAGTTAAAATCCCAAATAGCATTATGTTTTGATTGTACTGGAAATTTCGAGTATCTGACGGCCTCCTGCGGCACCAGATCAAAATATCCCTCCGGCATTAGCGCACATTTAAGTACATCGTCAGCAACATTTTGCGGCACCGATCGATGGTCAGGATTTATAAATACTCCCCTCTTATCATCTACTCTTAAATGCATAACTTTATCTAATGCCCATCCGCTGGTAGCCAAAGTTGTATTGATTAAAAAGCTCTTTCTATTCATACCATCGCCAGTTTATTTACAATAACTAAAAATAGCCTTTCTTCCTAATTGTCCGCCCGGCAGTAGCGCATCGATTAATGACTTTTCGTTTACACGGCTACCTAACAGATAGTCAAATTCTTGCAAAAACCCGAAGAAGATGTCGACTTAGCAGATTTAGGCACTTAAAAAGGTAATCTGAAATTCTGATATAAAAGTGTATAAAATCCAAAATCAAGGGATTCCAACGAAGATTAGAGAAAAAGTACTTGCCCCTACCAGTTATCGAAGGAACTAATGATTCGCTCAACAACTTACCTGATCCGGAAAATCAAATGGAGGCTGCTGGTGAAGAAGCACTCGATGAATAATTTATCATAAAATTCCCGTATTATTATGAGTGTAGTCAGCCAAGAAACCAAAATATGAAATCCTTCTGCTCTGTATTATTTATCTGCATAAGCATAGGTTTATCTTCCTGTGCACACCATCAGGAAGACAATCGGTCTAATTTAGCTGCCTATGATTCCCTTGTCCCTCCGGTGACCATTCGGATTGCCGACTTGCCGGATTCGTCAAAACCGGAGAAAATAAATCTTGCTGAAAGACCGAAGCCACAAAAGGTCATTATTCCTAAAAGTGAGAAAAATAGTCAATACTATGTCGATCCATCCGGACATCCGGTGTCCCTCCTTCCTCCCTCCAGAAAAGTCCTACCGGCCTTGCCCGATAAGGAAAAGCATTCCACAAAATTACACGAACGCCCTTCGATAAGTTTGGGAGAAGCCGGATTGCCATTCTCCTTTAAGTTTACTACAGATGATGGTCTCGCTATGAATAATGTGTCATGTGGAGCTACTGATCGGCGTGGACATTTGTGGATTGGTACCTGGGGACAAGGTATAAGTCGATTTGATGGACTTCATTTTACCAACTTTTCCATAGAAAATGCATTACCGTCCAATCTCATCACCACCATTTTTGAAGACTCATCCCGCCAGATATGGATTGGCACTGATGGTCAGGGAGTTTGTAAGTATGACGGCCAACAATTCACTCAATTTGATACCGATTACGGCAGGTCAAACTCAGTCTTGGAAATTAAGAAAGGAAGTAAGGGGAAGCTCTGGATACTCACCCGGGCCAACATCACTTACTATGACCCGGACCAGGAAAAAATCAATATCCTGGACATCAGCCCCTTTAAACTGCAAAATTATCGGATGAATTGCCTGATTGAAAATAGTGAGGGCTATCTCTGGGTGGGCACTGGTCAAGGAGCTATGTGTATAGATCCTTTTAATGGGACCGTGATAAGGCATCTAACCTCCGAAGAGGGATTCTCAAACAATAATGTAAATGCCATCACTGAGGACAAGGATGGTAACATCTGGTTTGCAACAGACTCAGGAGTCAATTGTCTACAGCTTTCCAGTGGTAAAATACGTCAGTACATCTCGCCTGAATCGACAGGACGAGAGGTGCATTCAATCACGGCAGACAGAGAAGGTAAATTATGGTTCGGATTCAATCACAATGCGATCCAATGTTCGCTCATCGATGATGAGATTAGCCAGGGAGTTTTGATAGACTATCCACTCGAATTTGCCAGGTTACTGACCATCGATTCACTGAACAAAATCTGGATAGGTTCGAGAAATAGCGGCCTTAGCTGCTTAGAACCCCCAACACCAGGAAGGGGAAGCAGTTTTCTAACTTTTTCTGTTGGTCAGGGCTTACCGACTAATGCAGTAGCCGGAATTCATCAGGACAAAAAAGGTGCTTATTGGATTTTTTCGGACGAACTCATCAAATTCGATGGTCACCAATTTAGCACTTATGCATATAGCCAGGGTATTCCGTTACCGCCCGTCACATTCATGACTAATACGCTTAGTACCGGATCCTGGCTTGGAAGTTGGGCAAGTGATGAGGTCTATTACTTCGATTCTGACAATAGTGAAACCAGTGAAAGTCTCACCATCTATACGGCCGAACAGGGATTCCCGAGTAGTAGGATTCCCCATTGTACGGTCGATAAGCAAGGAAATGCCTGGTTTAGTGTTTGGCAGAAGGGCACCGTATATTTTGATGGCAAGTCTTTGACCCACTACAAACGTAATGGAGGATTGGAAAACGGAATGATTACTTCCATAGCAGAAGATAAAAATGGAGACGTATGGTTTGGAACTGCCGGCAACGGTCTCGTATGCTTTCGTCCGAAAGCTGGCACTTTTACCACTATTCATAAACCTCAGGGACTCGTACACCCTCTAATCTCCTGTCTGATATCTGATAGTCGAAGTAATCTCTGGATTGGTACCCAGGCGGGTTTGAATATGATAAGCTCGTCTGATCTTGACATATTAAAGCATCTATTGAACACCGAACCTGATACATTGTCGAATTTTGGTCCACTCCTGAAAAGTTTTTCTACCAATGATGGTATACTAAGCAATAACATCACCAATATGGTTGAATTTCCGCATGGTAAAATCGCTCTTGGCAGCAATCAGGGACTAACCATTTTCCCGATACCCGCTGATACTTCTGACCAATACCCCCGGCTTAATGATATCGAAATCTTTAATGCACAAGCCGGATATCCGGTACGAGGACTAGAAACCCTCAGTAAGAACTCGATGTTCGTGGACCGTGAAGGTCTCCTTTGGCTCGCATCTAATAGTGAGAAAACACCCTTGATCCGGTTTGATTACGATGCCTTATATCGCAATGACCGGTTACCCATCCTAGCCATTGAAAAAATCAGGATCAATGAAGAGGTGATTTCGTTTCAAACCTTGCTTAAAAAAAATGAACAAAGAGCTGCTGACAAACCAAGAAGCAGGCCAGCATCACTGACTGACGAATTTATTAACTACGGTCGAGTTTTAGGTGACAAGGAACGTGAGGCAATATTCACCAAATATGAGGGCTTAAAATCAAGTGGTTTGCAGGACTTTTATCCTGTACCAAATGATCTCGAACTGCCTTACCAACATAATCGAATTACCATCGAATTTGGAACCAACGAACTACTTCGACCCCAACTCATCGATTATCAATATAAACTGGAAGGATATGACAGAGATTGGAGCCCGGCCATAAAAAAGAATAGTGCCACTTTTGGGAATATTAAAGAGGGAAAGTATACTTTTTGGGTGAAAGCCCGATACACCGGCCCCAGCATTGGAAATGCTAATGAGTGGACCCAACCAATATCTTTCACCTTTTCGGTATTGCCTCCATGGTATCGCAGTCGGATGGCCTATTTCGTTTACGCTCTTGGGATCTTGTTTTCGATTTGGCGCATTCATCTTTTCCAGAGGGAAAGAACGCTGCGAAAGGAAAGGCAACTATCCCAGGAAAAAGAGTTGGTCCATGCCAAAGAAATTCAAAAGGCATACCTTGATCTGGAGGCTACACATGCAGATCTCAAGGCAACTCAATCGCAGTTGATCCACTCTGAAAAAATGGCATCCCTCGGTGAACTAACCGCCGGCATTGCCCACGAAATTCAAAATCCGCTGAATTTTGTAAATAACTTTTCCGAAGTCAATAGGGAATTAATTGAAGAGTTGAAACAAGCTGTTTCAAAAAATGATTCCGAAGAAATACAAATTATCCTGAAAGACTTATCGGATAATGAAGGTAAAGTAAATCAACACGG
>JAGQWV010000551.1 GCA_020437045.1 Saprospiraceae bacterium
TACAGAGGGCTTTGATGGAGCAATTACAATATCATTTGCTCTTGTCCTTTCATTGACATACAATACTTTCTTCCAGGAAATACCACCATTACTACTCTTGTAGATACCTTGATCTGATCCCGGACTCCAAAACTTTCCCATAGCTGCGACAAAGACGATATCCGGATTTTCTGGATGCACCACTATTTCTCCGCAATGCCAATTTTGGTCCAATCCCCGGTGTTCCCAGGATTCTCCCCCATTGGATGATCGATATATTCCATTGCCGGGAAGGGTAAAATTCCGCTGCTTGCGCAGACTTTCTCTCGTACCTATATAAATAACTTCAGGATTGGAAGGAGCCAAGGCAATATCACCAATTCCGTGCGATGGCAAATTTTCAAAGATGGGATTCCAGGATACTCCGTGATTAGTCGTTTTCCATAAATTTCCCGAACCGAAAGCCACATAAAACGTACCAGGACGTTGATGATCCAATTGAATAGATTCAACCCTAGCACTATTGATGACGGGCCCCAGACTCACCCAGGGAAGGCTGAATTGGGTTTGCATTTTACTCTTTTGAATTTGCCGGAAAGACTCCTCAAGGGGATTTTGAGCAAAAAACTGGACCCTTAACAAAAGGAGTGCGCAAAGTATCGTAACACCTCGTTTCATAGTGGTAAAATATACTTTTGTCGAATCATTGACTCACTCTATGCAACATCTGATTCAAAAAAGAACTAAAAAACACTAAGTCCGGTTCTATTTTATAAATTCTTTGACCTGATGAAAACTAACCATGTCGTTCTATTTTCCCTTTTGTTGGGAATTTTATTTATTAGCTCCTGCGCCCAACCAGCCAATTTGGATGCATGTGTAGACCCTGCCGAAACAAGAGGATTCTTATTTGGATTAATTCAAGGATTTATCGCACCGCTAACTTTCATTTTTTCTTTGTTTTCCGACAATGTGGCGATCTATGATGTAAATAACAGTGGCGGATGGTATGACTTTGGATTTTTAGTTGGTATTGGTGGCTTTAGTGGAGGAATATTTAAAGGATCAAGAAAAAGGAAATAAAAATATGACCAGCTAAAGCAGAGTAGTTTCTTCCTTTTAAGACCGGCATCAGCTTTTAGCCTTCTGTTTGGTGATGTGCTGATTTAGAGTGACGAGATTGAGTAAGAAAGATACCAAAAGTCATCCCCATGACAATCAATATTTGAAGGATTGACAGAATCCTGCTACCTTGCAGTCATTAGATCATTTAAAATCTATTGCTATGAAAAATCTATTAGTACTACTCGTATTGGCATTCCCTTTCTTTGCAAATGCCCAGGATGATGTCGCTCAGACTGGAGTAGAGGGAATGTTTGCTTATGCCTCCGGCCAGGTCGAAGCGCTGGCTGAAGCGATACCGGAAGACAAGTATGACTGGAGTCCGGCAGAAGGGGTGCGATCGGTAAAAGATGCCATTCTGCATGTAGCTAGTGCCAATTATTTCTTTATGACAAAACTGGGTTTTGAATTACCTGAGGGTGTCGATATGATGAGTTTAGGAAAGACGGAGAAAAAAGATGATGTGGTGAAGATCCTGAAAGAGTCTAATACCTTCGTCAAAGAAAAGATCCCAATGGTCACGACTGCAAGTCTTGGTGAAAAGGTGGAAATGCCTTTTGGTGATTTTAATCGAATGTCTACTTTATTACTGATCATGGAGCATACCGGCGAGCACAAAGGACAATTAATTGCCTACGCCCGGGCCAATGGAATTACACCTCCCTGGAGCGAATAATTACAAATTAATTTTAATTAAAAAAGGAATGGTAGCGACATCATT
>JAGQWV010000014.1 GCA_020437045.1 Saprospiraceae bacterium
AGCGATCCCTGGGGTGTTACGATCGATGCCAATACAAAATTCTGTGTCGATATTTACGACAATGCTATGCTGGTTATAGCCTTGAATAATCTGATGGAGTTGCTGCCGGATCGTCAGTCAAAATGGCAACCACTGAAAGAAAAAATTGCGCATAATATCATGCAATATTTATGGGATAAAGACCGGCAAAAATTTATTCCACATCTTTATCTGGACGGATCTCCATTTCCCGATGATTTTGATGAAAATGCCATTTATTATCATGGGGGGACAGCGGTGGCCATCGAAGCCGGCCTTCTGGATACCAGTCAAATCAGAACTTCGCTAAATAAAATGATCTCCAATGTCCGTAAGTCTGGAGCGGCATCGATCGGATTAACGCTTTATCCTCCCTATCCGAAATGGGCTTTTGAGAATAAAGGCATGTACCCTTATGGTTACCAAAACGGTGGAGACTGGACCTGGTTTGGAGGGCGTATGATCCAGCAGCTGGTCCACTATGGATTTGTCAGGGAATCTTTTGAACAGATTCGCCCGATGGTGGAAAGGGTTGTAGCGAATGACGGTTTTTATGAATGGTATACCGTAGACAATCAACCGGAAGGTTCTGGTACATTCCGAGGTTCTGCTGGAGTCTTATTTAAGGCCATAACCATATTGGAAGCATGGGCCCGTTCCTGAGGTTTATTTAGGGTCGAAATGGTCGAGTTTTAATATTTTGTCAATTATCCCGGGAACTTCATCGCGGAAGTGGGAGATGAAAATTAGTGTGTGTGCAGGAGTAAGAATATTTTTTAATAGCAGATTACACTTTTGTACCGTGGCCTGATCCATCCCCTGATAAGGTTCATCCAGTAATAGAACGGAGGGTGCCTTCACCAGTGCACGGATAAAAAATAATACTCGCTGCAGACCAGTAGACAGTTCTTTGAAGGGTATCTTCTTGTAAGATGTAATATCAAAATAATCAAAAAGAAGATCACTCAGGATAGGCTTTATTTCTTTTCGATGTTGCACAAAAAGGGTATCTGAATAACCACTCAAGACTACCTCTTCAGCCGGATGGTTATAATTAAAATAACTGTGGAGTTCCGGTGACGTAAATCCTATTCTTTTTTTGATGTCCCAAATACTTTCTCCCTGACCGCGTTTTTGATCAAACAACGTTATTTTGTTTGAATACGCCTGTGGGTGATCACCATAAATCAGACTTATGATCGTAGATTTGCCAGCTCCATTAGGTCCTTCCACCAACCATTTGTCACCGGCTTTTACTTCCCAGTTTAAACTTTTAATAACTTCATTTTTCCCATATTTAATTTGAATATGATCAAATTTTAAAATCGTACTAAAATTCTGATCCCGTTTATTTTGGAACTGTTCAACTATTTTTCCTGGATCTTTTAACTTTATTTTTTCTATTGGTTTTTCATAAACTCGAGGGCCGGAATACGTAATCTTTCCTTCTTTTAGCATTAATTGACGGTTGATACAGGATGGTAGGCTTCGGAAGTGTCCGGACAAGATAATTTGTTGATTAAAGTGAATGACCAATTTATCCAAATAGTTGTTAAAGAGATGGCGACTGGGATCATCAAGGCCTATGTGTGGATTGTCCAGTAATAAGAATTTTGGTTGGCCCAGAAAGGCTTTGCAGAGTAATATCTTTCGGGTCTGGCCACTACTAAGTTTGATTCTTTCCATATCCAGGAGCGGGCGCAAATTCATCAAGTCAATAAATTCCAGATGATCAGGATCTTGTTCATTCAATCCACCTTCTTTTAGATATCCCCTGACGGTAAGATGGCCATCCGAGTCAAAGGCCTGGTAGCGCTGTTGATAATAGTGGACGGCATTTACGCTGTCAAATAACTTGCCGGTATCGGTAAATGAGACGAAGTGAATCGTTTTTTTTCGCTCCTCATAACTAGATGGATTGTTTAAATAAGTGTAACGGATGCACCCGGACAGTTTACGGGTCTTACCCATAATTGTATTTACCAGGGTAGTTTTACCGGAAGCCATCGGACCCGTCACTACCCAGTGTTCTCCCTCTTTTATAGTCCAATTTATACGTTGTAATATGGGGCTAGCGGTGTATCCGCATGTCAGATCTTCAAAAATAATCATTGGATAATGATACAAAACTTCGGATGTATGGATAGGCTCTTTACTTCCAATTTGGTACATCGCAAAGTGAAAAAGGGACCGGCCATTTAGGCATTTATGCTGATAGGCTATTTATTAATGTGCCAATAATTGCTTTTATTTATCCTCTAATCGATTCAATCAATTATAAATTTAGTGTTGATGATAAAGTGGAGCATTTTTTTATATGCGCTGTTGCTGGGGTTAAGTAGTTGTGGTGATAAATCGAATAGACCCAATGTACTTTTTATTGCGATTGACGACCTTCGGCCCGAATTGGGTTGCTACGGTAATCAGATAGTAAAGACTCCGAATATCGATCGTGTGGCCAATGGTGGCTTTACTTTCATGCATCACTATGTGCAAGTGCCCACCTGTGGTGCTTCCCGATGTGCTTTACTCACCGGTATGAGGCCAGCGACCCGCCAATATTTAGGGAATAATGTAATGGCTCAACTGATGGCCACTGCTCCGGAGAAATCTTATCCTGAAACCCTCATTCACCAGTTGAAAAGAAATGGCTATTATACAGTTGGCATGGGTAAAATAAGTCATTCAGCTGATGGCCTGGTCTATGGCTATGAGGAGGAACCATCGGATGTCAGAGAACTTCCCTACAGTTGGGACGAATTTCTGTTTGATGCCGGAAAATGGCGAACAGGGTGGAATGCTTTTTTTGGATATGTTGATGGAGAAAACCGACAAAGCCGAAGAAAACTGGTGAAACCGTACGAACGAGGAAATACCACCGATAAGGGATATCCGGATGGATTAACGACCAGCCTGGCACTAACGAAATTAGAGGAATTGAAAGAACGTAAGCAGCCGTTTTTTCTAGGTGTCGGTTTTTTTAAACCTCATTTACCCTTTAATGCTCCGGCTTATTATTGGGATCAATATACGGAGTCTGAAATGCCGCTACCTGCCTTCACAAAAATACCCAAAAATGTCTCGCCAGCCAGTCTTCATGAGAGTTCAGAATTTAATCAATATGCCTTAGGAGAGGAAAAAGCATCATTAGATACCACACTTAGTGATGACTACACCCGTAAATTAATTCATGCCTATTACGCCTGTGTAAGTTATATCGATGCTCAGGTAGGAGAGATCATGGAAAAACTGGATGATTTACAATTGACGGAAAATACAATTGTCGTAATCTGGGGAGATCATGGCTGGCATCTCGGTGACCTGCGCGTTTGGGGTAAGCATACCTTATCTGAATATTCATTAAAGAGCGCACTGATATTTAACGTACCGGGAGCAAAAGCTAAACATGGGCAGGTCTCAGATGTCGTTGAATCTGTGGATATATTTCCGACACTTCTTGATCTTTGTGGAGTAGACTTGCCGGGCACTGTAGACGGAAAAAGTTTTAGCAGACTTTTTGATGAGGTCGGGGTATCTGAGAAGGAAGCAGCTGCATATAGTTATTTTCGTAATGGAATATCGGTACGAACCGACACTTATCGTCTGACAAAATATTTCCGAAAGGAACAACCTGATATAGAGCTGTACAACTACGTAAAGGATCCTGATGAAACGGAAAATATTGCCGGAGAAAATCCTTCTATTGTCCAAGAACTGTTGCCATTGCTGGAAATGGGAAATACCGGTCTTTATGAAGAGAAATAGCTTAATTATGCTGTATCTTTAATAGGCTCAGTAAGTTGTACGAATTAGTTTATTCCAGCTTCAGACACAAAATGGCTTTTTTTGTATTACACGTGATCTTTAGAAAAAAAATTTGTAATAATTGCAGAGTCACTTTATCTGGCGGTCAGAGAAAATACAAGTGCAGCATATCCGCAGTAACTGATATTAGTGTCG
>JAGQWV010000552.1 GCA_020437045.1 Saprospiraceae bacterium
TCTAATAGGTAATAGCATGTGGTCACTGAATTATTTGATGTAAACAGTTCATAAGTATGATTGGCGACTCCTACAAATATTAATTTGGCATATTTGGCATGTGGTTGCCTATTTGCCAAAAAATCAATCAGGATATTTGTGTCCAGAAATAGTCTCATAGTTTTTTGGTCATAATTTTCCTGATTTCCATCTTTTCATTATAACCTTCTGGAAGCGAAATCACTCCAAAGATTTCTACCAAATCTTCCGGAAGTTCATTACCGGATTCCGGTTCGGAAGTGAGTTCCCTCAAGTAGTTCTCAACGATGGAGGACAAGCTTTTCCCTGTCTGCTTAGCAAAATCTTTAGCTTTCTTTATCGTTTGATCATCCAAAGAAAGCGTCAACTTCGTGGTCATACGTATCTTTTTATCAAAAATGCGTATAAAAAGAGAGAGGCGCAATAAGGATAATTATAAAGTTTGCGATATAAAATGAAACTCCTTGAGGTTTTTCGTACCGATATTTATATTCCTTTTCTTCTTTCTACAATGTAAAAAAGAGCAAGTATTTGAACCGCTCTTAGATATCCATTCGGACTTTCAACCCATCGTCGATTTGTTTCTGTCGGAAGCCGCCCAACGCGGGAAAGAGATAAATTTGGATAATCTCATTTTGCGATATGATAGTGATTTGAGTGAAACTATTTGCAGTGAACGTAATTCATTATTTAAATAAAACCCAAAAAGAGATCCGACTAAATCCGGGTCCTTGCTGGGAATATAGTCAGGAATTGGAAGCCCTTATTTTTCACGAATTAGGCCACTGTATTTTGCAACAACTACACCTCACTGATACGTTGCCGAAAGGCGATCCGAAAAGTAGGATGGTGCAGGGAAATCTCACAGTGGATTCACCATGCAAATTTGTGCTTGACGATCCGGTCAATTGCAAAAATCTCCATAAACGAGATTATTATATTGACGAGTTCTTTGATCCCAACACGCCAGTTCCCGACTGGCCGGATCAGTAGGACCTAAGGGATTGGTGTGCCGGATTTGCTGCCAAGATTTGTCCGAAAAAAGCTACTAAGAATCCAAGTCATAGGATTTGGGTTCATGGAGATGCAATGAAATTGGAATATCTCAGGCCGGGTTCGAATAGTACATTTTGCATCCATCACAGGAAGTTTTTTACCAGTGGTGTCATACCGGCTAATGCTATTCCTAACCTATCATTCCGATGAGTTGTATTTCTCAACTGAAGTGTTATCTTTATTTGCAAGTTGAACATTGTAACAAACGAATGAGTCGGTATGGGTCGCATCTTGGTGCTTGTCTTACTTTTATACAGCGTATTTCTATCTGTAGGCTATGGTCAGTCTGAGGCTCCCAGTTGCCTGGGTGAAACCAGACAACACAATTGGGATTGGCAGTATGAGGAAGATCAGGTGCTAATCGCGCCACGATTGTTGTTTGATGTTACTGCCGATGTGTTTCCTCTTACCATGTATCTACTGGATAGTAACATGATTGCCTTTGATTCGGTGGTACTGCACAATTCGCTGGACAGTGTCGGTGTTCCTTTCTGCATAGCTCTAAGACAAATCTATCATCTAAAACTTAAGAATGACTTGGGTAGTTGCCAAACAGAAGTTAGACCTACAGGTCCTAACTTCAATGAATATCATAACTTAATCTTTAATTGTTTAGATCCTGAGGTTCTCGATCCTGCTGCATACAATGCAGCATATCCCCCCAGAGTTGTTTGTGGTGATACGGCAAGATATGTTGCTGATTGGGTTCAAATCTTCTCTTGCCAGGAAGGTCAAGATACCGGACAAATTATCTATCGGCAATATACAATCAAGATCGGAGATTCGCAATCGTATTACAATGATATACTTGTAGTAATGCGGCTTACATCACCCAGGGATACAGTCATATGTTATGGTGATATATTCGGTGACCATGATAAAGTAGTTACTGAATCCGGTCTATTTATCGATACAATTGGGATATGTCGTTGTATCATTCCTTATAATATTACCTTTAAAGACTCCATGCAACTGGAGCTCAATGCGACCGACGATTTTCTTTGTGAAAATTCGGTGACGACTATTCAGGCAACTCAGGGTTATGCAAGTTATTCATGGTCCACCGGAGAAACCCAATCATCTATCGAAGTTGATTCTCCCGGAATATATTCTGTAACGGTAAAAACAGATGCAGCTTGCGAAAGATCGGAAGAAATAGAGGTAGACCAGCTTTCCGTTGAGCGGGATCAATCCTTATGTAATATTAGCTTTGACACACTATCTGGTCTGTATCGCTTTTTATTTGCTAACGTGCATAATAAGGGAATCATTAATTATGTATTGATGGAAGAAGATGGAGGTGATTTGTATCCGGTAGACTCCATTTATGTTTTTGAAAATCCTGAATTTTTCAAAAATATTTCACCAGATCATTTCTACCAATTAGCAACAATAGATGCTTGTGGCGATGGGCCGGTAGTTAGTAATAGCGGAATTCCGCATAAACCGGTTTTCTTAACTGCCGAGACGCTTCCGCAGGGAGGGATTAATCTAAATTGGACCTTATATGAAGGCAGACCTGTGGATCACTACGAAATCTGGTCTTTGAAACAGGGAGGTAGTGATATTATGCTGGCTATAGTAGACGAACAGACCAATAATTATCAGATATCCAGCCCTGGATCTGGAGGGAATGCATTTTATGTCCAAGTGGTATTTTCCGAGGAATTTTCCTGTGATCTGTATGGTTCTCTGCCAGTCAGTGCATCGATGTCAAATGTCCGAACTGTACCCAATCAGAGAATTCCCCGAAATATCGGAGCAGCTAGTTTATGGATTTATCCAAACCCAACCCGGGACAAAGTATTCCTGGGTAATGATGATGAAGTGGAGGTAGAAATACGGGATGTAACTGGAACGATTGTGGCAAAGATGGTTACAAGAAGGGAATTGAATTTGGCGCAGCTTTCGGAGGGATTGTACTATTTGCGTTTTAATTCGGAAACGGAGCAATTTTTTGAAAAAATCGTGAAGCTTTAGTTATTATGAAGCAAATTCTGACATCATGGTTTCTTCTTTTCTTATATGGTTTTATTGGGTCCCAAACAATTGCCCCTGATTGCCCCGGGGAAATCATTTTTTTTAAATCCAAATTGAATTATGAAAATGATACCGTTAGTATCGATGTGAGAAATGAGATCTCTAATTTAGAGTCTTTGTTGCCACTAGAGATCGTATTTTTAGACAGTTTGCTTTCTATACTTGGTTCATATACTATTAATACAAATCATAGCTCCATTAGATTTCCTTTTTGTGAAATAGTAGGTAATCTCCGGTATGTAAAATATAAGAATGCTCTAGGCGAATGCACTTCAACGATCGTCGGATCTAATGAGTTCTCTGATCATATTTTATTGTTTGGAAGCAACCAGACCGTATTTTGTAGTGATCCGGATTCGCTGGTTCAACATTCATCTTCAGATGAACACATTCCGATTGAGTGTTCACATATTGATGTGAGGTGGCAGATCTATGGTATTAGTAGGGGAGCCGCCTGTGATAATGATTCCATTGCAGGAATTTCTATTCATGATAATAGATACCGAATAGGCCCGAATGGATTTTATCATTCAGATACGATTACTATTCTTAAAATACCCCCTAGACAGGAAACGCTGATTTGCTGGGGTTCATCGCTAGGTGTACAAGAACAGATAATTACAGCGGAGGGAATCTATTATGATACGTTGCCCAATTGTAGCTGTATTTTGTCCTACAACGTAACCATCAAGGATTACCAATCGCTTGAGGTTGACTTGTCTGACCAGTTTGTCTGTCCCGGAGGGGAGATTCGAGTGACTGCCAATGACGGGTTTGCTAATTATTTTTGGTCAACTGGAGAGAAAACTCCAACCATCTTTATTAATGAGCCGGGAGCATATTCATTGCTGGTGGAATCATTTAATGATTGCCAAATGTTTTATGATTTCGAAATAGACTATCTTGATCTTTACCTTCAACAAGATCTTTGCTATATAGGTTTTGATACATTGTTTGGCGATTATTCCATTTTCTTTGATCCGCTTCGCAAAATAGGTACTGTGGTCTATGTCATATCCGATATTGGATCTGGAACAGCAGTGCCGCTAGATACCATTTCGGTTTATGACGAACCGGTTTTTCACCTGGCCAACAATGGCCCGATGACTTTGCAATTGGCTACGATTGATGCCTGCGGTGATTATCATGCTAGTGTGAATCCATCC
>JAGQWV010000553.1 GCA_020437045.1 Saprospiraceae bacterium
AGGTACAATATCAAAAGACGATACATATTCATTTTAAAATTCCCGAGACATCCATCACCACTAAAATTACCTATTCCCTGGCTCCCACAAAAAGTGATACTGGTAAGACGCCAAGTCAGTCATACTCCTATCAGATCAAGTGGTAATCCAGCCGGTTAATGATTAGGCGGGTGGAAATAGGTACTACGGGAGAGATACGTATATTTATGCTCCGAAAAATCACCAAAAAATGAAAACTGTGCAAGTCAACCATTTACTCCTTCTATCATTTTTCCTGAGCATTTTTGCCTGCAAACCTGCTACCCAGCTCCAGGTGATCAAACCGGCTGCCATAAACCTCCCTGACCATATCAATGCCCTGGCAACCATAGATCGAAGCAAACCCAGTAGTGGCTTTGTAGACGTATTGGAAGGTGGTGTCACAGGCGAATCTATCCATCAGGATCGAAACGGACGACGAAGGGCGCTGGAGGTTTTGACGGCTACATTAACCCGTACACCGCGATTTAAGGTGATTGATACCGGTCTGGAGTATACCGGCAGTGAAACGGGCTCTACCTTTAATACTCCTCTTCCCTGGGATGAGATAGAACATATTTGTCAAAAATTTGGTGCGGATGCCGTGATCGCTATCGAAAAATTTGATTCGAATAATTTTCGGGACGTGACTTCCCGCAAACGAAAAACAAAAGATAAAGATGGTAAAGAAATAGAAGAAACCGTTTTCGACGCCAAGCAGACTGTTGAAGTGAATCTGGGTTGGAGAATCTACGATCCCTCGACCAAAACTATTATTGATGAAGTCGATGTAACAGACTCAGGGTCAGATTCAGAAACAGGAAGGAAATCGGACAAAGAGGCGAGAGAAAACCTGGATGATCCCCGGCAAGTCACCTATCGGGTTAGTGAAACCGCAGGTAGAAAATACGCGGAAAGGATTGCTCCGATATGGATCACCGTAAGCCGTCGCTACTACAAGAAGACCAAAGGATCTTATCAGGAGGCAATGGCTAAAGCAGGAAGATTATTTGAAACGGACAATTGGGAGGGTGCTGTAGATATCTGGCAAAACATTTTATCCAGTGCAGATGCTGATGTTGAACTTAAAGGCATGGCCAGCTACAACATGGCTGTTGCCTGTGAAAAACGTGGCCTTCTTCAGGCTGCTCTGGATTGGGCTCAAAAATCGTATGGTGAATATGGTAATAAGAAAGGTAGAAATTATGTTTCTACCATCAGGAACAGGATTCAGGATCAGGAGATTTTAGAACAACAATTAAAACAACGCACTTGATTGGAAAAAGCGGTTTTTTCTTTCTTCTTTGTCTTGGTCTAATAACCAGTTGTCAAACCGACAGGAAAGAAATGGGGGATCAATATGCGAAAGTCATCGACAATATCCGACAGACCTATGCTCCCGATAAACGGGTAGCTATTTATGATGTCACTTTTGCGGATGGTGTTCTAAAAGGGGAAACAAATCTTCCAGATGCGAAAAAGTCACTCCTGGATAGTCTTCATGATTTTATTAAGACCGATAGTCTGGCGGTGCTCAAACCCAGCTATGGTCTGGTAAATGTATCGGTGTGCAATATCCGCTCTTTGCCAAAACATAGTGCTGAATTATCCACACAATCCCTACTGGGAACTATACTGAGAATTTACAAGAAGGATGCTGGTTGGTATTTGGTACAAACACCCGATGATTATCTTGGGTGGCTCGATTCAGGTGCACTTCAACTGACAGATCCGGAGAAACTTTCCCGGTGGGAATTGGCCAAAAAAGTAGTAGTCACCGAGTCTTTTGATTTTATTTATGCTGGTCGCGAAGGCCAGGTCGTTACCGATGTCGTAGCCGGTGACATTCTGGAAGCTGGTGATGAAATGGATGGATTCCGTCAGGTCAAACTACCGGATGGAAGGTCGGGAATTATATCGGCTGACATCGTAATCTCTTATGATAAATTCATCACCTTAAAGGAACCACTCCTCAATAACATTCTCCAAACAGCACACGAGATGATGGGGCGGCCTTACCTTTGGGGAGGCACCTCAGGCAAAGCGATGGACTGCAGTGGGTTCACAAAAACCGTCTATTATCTCAATGCCCTGGAGCTACCACGAGATGCCAGTCAACAGGTACAGGTAGGTATGGAAGTTGAAATAGACAGCACACTGCAAAATCTCGAAACCGGAGATTTGCTCTTTTTTGGAAACAAAGCGACCGCCACCCAAAAAGAACGAATTACGCACGTGGCGATGTATCTGGGAGATGGCAAGATCATCCATGCATCGGACCGGGTGCAAATTGAAAGTCTGAAAAGAGGTGATCCCGATTTCACCGAAAGAAGATTAAAGACGCTGGTTCGCGCGAAGAGAATGTTGGACAACATTGGAGAAAACGGAGTTAAAAAACTGGAAGAACATCCGATGTATGTTTTCTAGTTTCGCGGCAAAGTTGTGTTTCTTTTATTACCTATCTTATGCCGATGAAACCGATAGTACAGATATCACTGGATATTATTGATCTTAAAGAAGCCCTGCAAACCGCAGAGATGGCACTTCGGGCTGGTGTTGATTGGCTGGAAGCCGGAACACCATTGATTTTAGCCGAAGGTATGCATGGAGTACGGGCCTTGCGCGAACGATGGCCTGAGGTTCCCATTGTTGCTGATCTCAAGACCATGGATGGTGGTTGGTTGGAAGCAGAAGTGATGGCTCGGGCCGGGGCAACGCATGTGGTGGTTATGGCCAGGGCACATCCAGAAACCATTAAAGAAGTGGTAAAGGCCGGTAAAGATTTTGGCGTCAAAGTGATGGGTGACAACCTGGGATGTGAAGATATGGTAGCCGGTGCCCGGATGCTTGAAGACATGGGATGCGATTATGTAATTCACCATATTGGTTATGACGAAAGAAGAGGTATCGCCGCCCGTGGCGAAAGAATGCCTAGCCCACTTGATCAGCTACGGGAGGTGGTAGAGGCTGTCAGTGTTCCAGTACAGGCAGTTGGAGGATTGACCATCGAGCAGGCGATGGAGACACCAAAATATGGCGCTCCACTGGTTGTCCTGGGTGCTCCTCTCACCGTAGATGCTGATAGTTTTAAGACGGCCAGTGGTGATATAGAAAGTATCTTAAAAATAATTTGCGATAAAGTTCATAGTTATGGAAGCAGCAGTAGTTAATTTTTCTGAAGAAAAGTACAGTGTCGAGTTGCGTGAAGTAGCCCGACCGAGCATAGGTGATGATGATGTGATGCTTCAGGTAGAGGCTGTGGGGGTTTGTGGAAGTGACTTACACCAATGGACTTCTAATCACAGTTGGGCGGTCAATTATCCGGTGATCCTCGGTCATGAATTCTCTGGCACCATTGTTTCTTTGGGAAAGCGCGTCCAGGGCTGGTCCGTCGGGGATCGGGTGGTAAGTGAAACGGCTGCTGTAATCGATCAAAATTCACCCCTGACCCGCCAGGGTCTCTACAATCTCGATCCCACCCGCAAAGG
>JAGQWV010000554.1 GCA_020437045.1 Saprospiraceae bacterium
CGAACCCTGGAAATAGACATTACCCAAAGACCAGTTAAAAAAGGCTGACAGTTGTCCTCCGGTGATATTTCGGCCCGCATTAAAAAACCCGGCTAATTGATATCCTCTACTAATTCTGCGATTCAAATTAAAAGCTCCTGCTATCTGCACTGCATCTGCCTGGACATTGACATTTGCCATTCCTCCCAGTTGAAACCCGCGAACAATACCCTGGTTAAAATTTGCAAAACCAGCCAGTTGTATTCCCTCGACATTGCCTCCGACGTAATTCCCAAATCCTGACAATTGTATACCAAGCACATCACCTTTCACGACGTTGCCATATCCCCCCAACTCTAAGCCCTGAACACCTCCTGTATAGCCAGCCAATAAATTAAATGAAAGATGATTTATTTTGCCTCCTTTACGACCAAGCAATGACTTAAAAGGGATAAGAGAAACCTGCGCAAACTGCACATCATCCTGGACATCAAATGTGAGACTCTCGGCTTCGTAATAATTTTGTTGGTAGGCTATCTCCTTATGTTCTTTATTATTGTCCAGTTGCGCGATTCTACCCAAGGTATCGCGAGGCTGCACATTCACATCATCTGCAACTTTCTGCTCTGGTGGAATATTGTTCGTGTTTCCATCCGAATAGGAAAGGGTGTCTGTGGAAGCTTCGTTTACCAATACTACATGGCCATTTTCAACGCTCGCCTTACGCTGAGGGTCAAAGTTTAAAACTACCCTGGAACCCCTTCTTCGATAGATGATACCTGTCTGTGACCCCAATTGTTCTAGTACCTCTACTAAAGACTTTCGATCATAAGTGAGAGCTACGGTGGCATCATAAGGTACAATATTCTTGCTGTAGGAAAACCTTACCTGATATTGTTCTTCCAGATCCAAAAGAACTTCCTCTACCGTCTCGGATGAGGGTTGACCCTTCAATATCTGTACTAAGAACAACAAAAATAATATGACACTCCAAATTTTCATTTACAGGGTATTCCATCAACCACATACACACCTGGTTGCTTCTGATGGATTTCCAAATTGAGCCCAAAACTCAACTCCTCCAGCATCTCTTCGATGTTCATATTGGAAAATTCCGAATTGTAAGTACAACTCAGCAGATCGGGATTCGCAATATTAAATTTTACCCCAAAATAGGATTCGAGAGCGGGAAGAATTTCCGCTAAGGGAGAATCATTAAAACTAAAAGAACCCGTTCTCCAATTGAATAAATTGGAAGAAGGATTTTCAATTCTGGATACAGAATGCAAATTCACATTGTAAACTGCCTGTTGTCCAGCTGTCAGTATCTCAACATTCTCCTTTTTATCCAGGGCTTCAAAAGCTACCTTACCTTCTTTAACAAAGACTGTAGCTCCTTTACTTTCCAAACCAGAATTCACCATAAAAACAGTTCCAAGAACGGTCACTTTGGTCACATCTGTTTCCACCGTGAAAGTTTCATCCGATGACAAATGACGTACCTCAAAAATGGCTTCACCGGTGAGATGAATAGTACGGGGCTGAAAATTAGAAGCGTATTCTACTTTGCTACCTTGGTTGAGCCAAACTTTTGATCCATCAGGTAGAGCTATTTCCTGCACCTGGACAGAAGTTTCATGCATGACCATTTCCATGGAATCTATTGGCGCTTTTGTCATAATACTCCATGCCAGAATTGTACTCACAATAATCGCCATCATAGCTGCAATTTTAAAAATCTGCCTACTCCAAATCGGTATAACTCTTGGAGCAGGTTCTTCGACAAAAGCCTGATTTTCAAATTGTTGCCATTGTTCTGGCAGATCAACTTCTGGAATGGGTGATTGGATTTCTGCCTTTTCCCATATTTCCTGATATTCTTCAAAGAACTTTTGCTTTTCAGCACTTTCGCTTATGGCTTTCAGTAAATGTTCGCTTTCCACTGCTGACATTTCACCAGACAGAAAACGAATCACTCGAATCTGAAAATCTTGCTCTTTCATGCTCTTATACTTATCAGGATGTGAGATTTGAGTTCTTACCCCTATCTCTATGCTATTTTTTTTAAATTTTTTTAAACCCAAATGAGGGAGAGCAGGAAAATAATCAGCAGATCCTGTAGCTCATGCCGTAGTATTCCCAATGCTTTACCCATCTGATTTTCCACCGTTTTCACAGAAATATTCATCAAATCACCTATTTCCTTATAACTTTTACCTTCATATCTGCTCAACATGAATACACCTCTGCATCTCGGTGGCAATCCTTTTATTATCAATTCGATTCTATCCTGAAGCTCCATGCTTTCAATTTCCAAATGGCCGTCACTCATCATCACATTTTCCAATTGTTCATTCTCCACCGCCTGAACCTCAGTGGTCTTCTTCCGCAAATGGGCCAATGCTTCATGATAGGCCATCTTTGCCAGATATCCCTCCAGACTCTGTTGTATCTCGAGTTTTTCGCGCTTTCTCCAAATTTTCAAAAAGACTTCCTGAGCCAGGTCTTCACTTAATTCCTTTTGTCTGACGATGACAAATATTTTCTTAAAAACCAACGGAAAGAAATGATGAAAAATCTCCTTCATGGCCAGCTGCTCACTTGCAGCCAAACGGGATATTAAGGCTTCAGTATCGAGATTAATCATTAGATGCAAAAGTATAAACTTATGCTAAAGAACAGATGGATTCACAGAAATCTAAATTTTTAGGATAAACGTGTCTGCCACCAGGATGAAATAAAGAAAGGGCTCCAACGGAAGCCCTTTCAAAAACGAGAACCAAATAAAATTAAAAACCCTGTATGATGAAAACCTTATGTCGCTTTTTTACTCTTTTGCATTTAAGTAGTTACTTTATCTCTAAGACTGATACCAATTCTTAAAGTAGGTTAAGAAGCTCTTAAACTTGTGTTAGCGGATTAATATTTTCTCCTGGCCGTCCATCCTGATAAGATAGATTTAGCAGTGCAAGATTTGGTCAGTGGTTGACACTCAAAACCTAATCTTCTTTTTGACAAGAAAAGTAATACGAAATCAAACTCAGATTTCGGAAAGCAGCGATTTTGATATCAGTAGTTCACTAACCTGATGTAATTGGGCCATGGAGATACCCGATCTAATAGCTATATCCAGCATTGAATGATGACCATCTGACAAGTTCAGGACCCACAAAATGGCCATCTGTATGGTATGACTGTCGGATTTACCTCCAATAGCCTCATACAAACCTCGCTTTCCCAATTGTGGTTCTCCTTTCGGAATAAGGTTGACAAATTTCCGATTCATCTCCCAATGTCTAACTACGGCCCTATAAATCAGATATGATTTTTCAAGCTCATTCGCAGATATGAATTGGAGATTATCAGCTGAAGTGTGATACTCGGGATATCCAAAAGTGGAACGTGTAAGATTGCCCATGGGTAAGTTGATACCCGGTGAGCAAAATTGTCGCTCATCATATCCATAGGGTATAAAGTCCATCACTGTATATGGATATTCCGAGTTAGTCAAAACATATTCAACCAATCTATCCAGATCGCTATCACCAATTCTGCTGCGTTTGAAATGAAATTGGGCACGGTCGCCAAGGAGACTGGCTACCAATCCACCTTTAATCCTCGAAATTTTGCCTTCATTGAGAGCCAACCAGGTGATGGATCCGATCGTACCGGGAATAAAGAGGATCCGATACGAATACCGGTTTTTGATACTCAATAGGTATTTGGCCAAAGCTTGTAAAACCACAATACCGGAAAGATTATCATTAGCAAGGGAAGGGTGGCAGATATGTGTGGTGAGTAGAAATTCCTCCTCCAGATCGCCAGGAATATGCAGTTCTCCATAGGTCAAATGCCCGTCTGACAAACTGCTATCAATCAGCACTTCATACGCACCCTCAGGTAAAGTTTTAAATTGATCGTAGGCCAGGCAAAATCCCCATTTCTCTGTATAGTACGAAGTGCGATAAGGGATCAGATCTGGTTTTTCCGGCATATAATACAGATGGTCCTTCAATTGCGCAAGCGCCATTTTCCCCCGATAGGGAATACTATAATTCAGCAGATGGAGATTATTCTTTTTAAAATCAATAATCTTTTGACCAGACGGATCTTTTACCCACGCATCCTTAACGTTCCATTCTCTGGGTATAGTCCAGTCAAACACTGGAGTGCCTGTGGGTATCTCGCGAATTTCCAGTGGGATATCTTCCTGAAGAATTTGTAAGGTTTGGCGTACCCCTTCTCCCGTTATGCTCCGGCATATGGGAAAAAGCCTTTCGGCTAATTTATACATCTGTTCGCCGGTCACATGATCAATGGTGCCTGCCATTTTTTAGATTATTCCATTTTCGATAGACCGGTTGCACGCTTCGTCCAACCAGATAATTTTCGATCCCCTCATCCAGGGCTTTCCGGTAAATGCCAAAGGCATGATCAAAGACATCAATAGTTTCATCTACCTGATCATCCTGATGAGCGAAACTGATCACCAAATTTGGCGCAATGATCCCTTGCTTCATAATCTCCTGAAGCATTAATGTGCGGAAGGGCTGGGATCCCGGACCCGATTTATCGGCCGTCGCACAGACTAAACAAGCAGGGTGACCAGGCACCGATACATAATCCTCCAGATTATGTCTTTTGATAGACCGTTGCAGGCCCTCTTTTAATCGCATACCTTGCCTTCGGAGGACCTCTACGACATCATAATGTTCATAGGTGGCCGCCACGGCCAGAAAAGCGGCCAGGGCATGAGTCTCAGCACCATGCGTAGTCGATAATAAAAACACACGCTCACGATCATCATGTAGCCCTCCCAATTCCATAAACTCTCGCTTTCCGGCCAGGGCTGATATGGCAAACCCATTGCCCATGGCCTTGCCGAAAGTAGACAGATCCGGGACGATATTATAAAGCGTTTGTGCCCCACCAAGATGCCAGCGAAAGCCGGTAATCATCTCATCAAGTATAAATAGAGCACCATGTTGGTGACAAAGGTCTTTAACCTTGTGCAAAAAGCGATCTAACGGAGGATCACCTTTCTCCGGTTCGAGAAAAATGCAAGCTATTTGATTCGGATACGTTTCGAATAAAGCTTGCAGACTGGATAAATCATTGTATCTGAAGGTAAGTGTTTGATTCTTGATGGAGTCAGGGATACCCCGGTCAATAGCAGTTGAACCGATAAACCAATCATCAATCGAAAAGAACGGGTGGTCCTTACAGATCGCAACCAAATCTCTGCCTGTGTAAGCCCTGGCCAGTTTTAATGCAGCAGTGGTAGCATCTGATCCATTTTTTCCAAACTTAACCATTTCAGCACCTGGCACCAGCGAAAGAAAACGTTCTGCAGCCTCCAGTTCGATTACTGATGGTCGGGTAAAATTGGCACCTAACTTCATCTGCCGGTAAGCAGCTTCAATCACCGGAGGGTAAGCATGTCCTAAAGTCACTGATCGTAGGCCCATTCCATATTCGATGTATCTGTTGCCATCCACATCCCAGGCATAGCAGCCCTCTCCTCTTTGCATGATGGGAAGATAAAATTCAGGAAACTGGTCATCTCCTTTAGCGTAAGTGTGAGCTCCACCCGGAATTACCTGATGTATCCGCTCATTGAGTGTCATGGATTTGGAAAGATCCAAGATCCGTCTTTTAGTGGTTTGCATCTTATAAAAGGCATTTTCTGAGGTAAAAAGATTCTGCGTAACGGGTCGGACTACTACATTCCAGTCCACGAAGTCGCATCAATGATTTGAATGTCTCCTCATCAAACCAATGTTTACCGGATTGACTTTTAAAAGAAGTCAAAAGTATATCAATCTTTTGTTGTACTTCTTCTGCCCCAATCGAAACAAAAGCATTTGTTACTCCTAAATCACCGTCATATTTAGGAATCTCGTATTCGAGTATGCAATGGTTTCGAAAGGTATTCCAGGCCAGATCTGACAACAGACGATGATCCTGATGTCTATCCTGCCGGTAGTGTGTAAAGACGATATCGGGATCGATGATTTTCTTCAATTTCTCAAATTCTTCTTTCACTTCAATTCCGGCATATTGAAGAAATGCATCCCGATAATCCAGCACGATGATTTCGTGGTTTTCCACACCGTTCAGAAATTGCCGTGCGCTGTCTATTGCTTCTAATTTACGATCCTGATTTGAGCTAAAAACCACCCATACAATGCGGTTTACCGATTGTGTCTTAATCCACTTTAATAAAGTACCACCGCATCCGATTTCAATATCGTCACAATGCGCTCCAAGACAAAGAAGATCCAGTTTTCCCTTATTTAACTTATCTGGTAAAAAGGAGATCATCACCATTGATTTACGAGTGGTCCATCTTTCTTCCAGACTTCCCATGGAGTTTCTCCTAAAGCCTGCATTTCATCGAGATGCATCTTATCTTTAAATGTGTCCATGGCTTGCCAAAAACCGGCATGTTGATATGACAAAAGCCTTTTTTCTCCAATCAATCGTTGAAAAGGCTCTTCCACCAGCTCCTCACCATAGTTTATGTAATCAAAAACTTCCGGTCGAAAAATGAAATATCCGGTATTATACCAAAGGTTGGATTTGGAGATCGGACTGATGGAAGTTACCATTCCATCATTGCCAGTTTGCACCACATGAAAGGTAGCCGTAGGCCGGTAGGTCATAAAGCTTCCCACCATTTCCGGATGACCAACAAAGCGATCGATCATGTCTCCCAAATCCAAATCAGACAATCCATCCGCATAATTCGCAAAAAACATTTCTTCCCCTTCCAGGTGCTGTCGGACCTGAAGCAATCTCATTCCCACATTCGCATGCATACCGGTATCCACGAAAGTGATACGCCAATCATCGATATCCGACGTCAGAAGTTCAATATTTTTTCCGCCTTTTGAGTAGACAAAATCATTGGATATAGTCTCATCATAATTGACAAAATAATCCTTGATATAGTCCCCTTTATATCCCAGTGCCAGGATAAAATCTTTTATCCCGAAGTGAGCATAAAAACGCATCACATTCCAGAGAATGGGACGATAGCCAATTTTGACCATCGGCTTGGGAATGGTCTCTGAATATTCTCTCAGCCGGGTACCTTGCCCGCCGCAGAAGAGCACAACTTTCATTTGTTTGGTGTTCGTAGTTTTCTAAAAAATATAATTACCGAGCCTCATTGAAAATCTTGTCTTCTAAATGTATAAGTCAGTTATACCAGTTGTACGTGGGGAATTGGGACAACAAATTTACCACCCCACTCCTCAATATAACTCATTTGTTGTTTAATTTCTTTTTTCAGATTCCATGGGAGTATCAATACATAGTCCGGTTTTGTCTCCCTGATTTTTTCCGGTGCATATATCGGTATATGGCTACCCGGTAAAAAATTACCTTGCTTGTGTGGACTTCTGTCTACTGTATAATCGAGAAAATCAGTTCTTATCCCACAATAATTTAGCAGGGTATTTCCTTTTCCCGGAGCACCGTAACCAACAATTTGTTTGCCTGCTCTTTTCTCTTCAATCAAAAACTCCAGTAATTTCCGCTTAGTTTCTTTGACCTTTTCCTGAAAACTCATGTAATAGGCAAGCGTTTCCATACCCAAATCCCTCTCACGTGACAGGAGATCCATAGCATTTTTTGTGATCTTCAAATCTTCGTTCTCCGTGTGTCGGCCATAGATTCTGATTGAACCACCATGAGTGGATAATTCCTCCACATCAAAAAGCGTTAGCCCATGGTGTTTTAAAATTCTATTTACTGCAGAAAAAGACAGATAAGAAAAATGCTCATGATAGATCGTATCGAATTGATTTT
>JAGQWV010000555.1 GCA_020437045.1 Saprospiraceae bacterium
TGGAGGAACCAGAATCTTTGAAACAGAACTTTATCGCCGGACATCCGAACCCGTCTCCATATTTATTCTGACGATTATCGGATTAGCAGTTGCCAGTAGGAAAATCAGAGGCGGATTAGGACTACATCTGGCCATAGGGATCTCTCTCGGTGCAATTTTTATAGTATTGTCGCGTTTTACCATGACATTCACTAATTCCGAAAGCCTGGGACCCACCTTGGGTGTGTGGCTGCCAAACATCGTATTCTCTTTCGTTGCTGCTTATCTGGTTCGTATTGCTCAAAAATAGTTTTCACTTTTTATTGAAAACCAAATTTTAACACATATTGCTGATAATCAGTAATGTAGGTATTGTCCATAACCAGATTAGTAGTATACTGATCAATTCTTGACTATTTTTGTTGAACAAAACCTTGCAAAATCTTAAACAAATGCGTAATTTAGACTCAATTTAAATAAAGATCCATGTCAAGCGTCGAATTTCAAGATAGATTAAATCAATTATCGAGTGTCTTAAACACCTTTGCCTACAATCTGACCAAGAATGTTGAAGATGCCAAGGATTTATTCCAGGAGACTGCTTTCCGTGCATTGAGCAATAGAGATAAATTCAGACCTGGTACAAATTTTAAAGCCTGGTTGTTTACGATAATGAAAAACATCTTCATTAACAACTATCGTAAGAAGATGAAATCGAATACGATCCAGGATTCTACCGACAATATGTTTTACATCAATACCGGTGGGATGGTCTCCAATCAGGCTGAGTCCAATATCATGATGGCGGAATTACAGCGAATGATCGACAATCTCGATGCTACGCTGCGTATACCTTTTGTCATGCACTATGAAGGGCATAAATATCAAGAGATTGCTGATACTTTAGAATTGCCACTTGGTACAGTAAAAAGCCGAATATTTTTTGCCAGGAAAGAATTAAAGGACATGATTCATGCCCGTTACGATAAGCAGTTTATCCACCGCGAAAAAGCATCATAAGCAAATATCGCGGTAAGAGATATTTAGCCAGGGATATGATTGATATATTATGTTCCTGGTTTTCTTTTTTCTGGTGATCATTTTTAGCTATTTGACTGATATCGGGAGATTATAGCAGCTCTTGTAATGCCGAGGTCACGTGGTTATATACCGGACGCAGTGATTTATTTTCCAACTGGATTTGATAATGTTACTCATAACGCAAAGATTCGATCGGATCAAGACGGGCTGCTTTCAGTGCAGGATATAATCCGGAAATTAATCCTACAGCGGTACATAGAATGATTCCGAGTATTATCCAGGGCCAGGGAATAATAAACCGACCTCCGGTGAAGTAGGTGACAAGATTGCCGGCAATCATACCGAGAACAATGCCAACAATTCCCCCTATCTGACAAATCACGACTGCTTCGGTAAGAAATTGCACCATGATATTTTTTCGGGTTGCACCAATCGCTTTGCGTATGCCGATTTCGCGTGTCCGTTCGGTAACCGAAACTAGCATAATATTCATCAAGCCTATGGCGGCTCCCAATAAAGTAATCAGTCCTATGGCAATCGTAGCCATCCGGAGGTAAAAAGTATTCTCCTTCAGAATATCCAGGAGACCGTCACTTTTGAAGATTTCAAAATCATTTTCCTGACCCATTCTCAGTTTTCGTATGTTTCTGAACATGCCAATTGTAGCGGATGTTGCATCCTCCATATCTGTGGCATTGATAAGACCTACCTTCACCTCATAGTTTGATCTGAGCGTACCGTAATACCTTTTGACATTCAGAACCGGTACCAAGATCTGGCGGTCCTGACTTTGATTCATATTAGAACCTTTGGATTCTAAAACTCCGATCACCTTGTATTTTATATTACCTACTGAAATTACCTTATCCAGAGAGCGTTCACTGTTTTCATCAAAGAGTAGGGTGACTATATCTTTGCCAATGATCGCTCTTGGACTTCCGTCGGTTACTTCCGAGCGGGTAAAATTTCTACCTACTTGCAGATTTAGACCGGATACGTCGAGATAGTTTTCGTCTACACCACGTAACCGTACATTAGGGTTGGTCTTTTCATCCGCGAATTTAGCCACTGCCTGACCTGTTGCACTATAGTTTATACTCACTTTGGCCGGAAAATCAAATCGTTCTTTAAAGGAAATGGCCTGGTTATAGGTGATCGGTTCACCTCGTTTGGTAATTCTGCCTCTGCGGTTACTTCGAATGGTTTCACTCTTGGGAGATATACTATAGGCATTAGCCCCCAAACCACTAAAACTGTCTGTCATCGAATATAAGATAGAATCGATGGCGGTCAGTATACCAACTAAGGCCATGATACCGAAAGCGATAATCATGAGCGTGAGCACGGATCTCAACAAATTTGTTCTCACAGAAGTGAGAGCCAGCTTAATCAGTTCCCAGTATTGGATTTGCATCCATTCAAAGGTAAGTTTCTATCGGCACAGAGAATGAACCTGATAGATTAATATCTACGCTAAAACGATGTAAGTGCGAATTTGCTATACAGACCGGATGACTTCTAATAAGTGGCCATGTAATTCGGGATTCGCAGCAAGAATACTTTTTCCCCAGATCCATTCCGGACTATCAGCGAAATCACTAACTTTTCCCTGGGCCTCCTGTACAATTTTACCTCCGGCAGCAACGTCCCAGGCATTCAGATTGAATTCATAGTAAGCATCAAGACGGCCAGAGGCAACATACGCTAAGTCCATTGCTGCTGAACCCAGACGTCGCAAGCCCCTCACCTTAGCCAGTAAAGTTGCAAGGATGCGATAAGGCTCTTCCATTCGTTTATTTTTATCGTATGGAAATCCCGTTCCAACTACCGCATCAATTAAAGCCGGGCGTCGATTGACCACAATGGGTTTTTTATTCAGGAAGGCGCCTGCCTTATCCCATGCATAGAAAAATTCATTCTGATGAATGGCATGTACGATTCCAAGAGCTATTTTATCACCCACTTTCAAGGCGACACTAATCGAGTAGATCGGGATACCGTATAGAAAATTAGTCGTACCATCAAGGGGGTCGACGATCCAGGCAAGTTCTGAATCCTCATTTTCCACTGTATCTTCCTCCGTGATAAAGGTTGCTTCCGGGAGGAGTTGACGCAGACCTTTGATCAGTCGGACTTCAGCCTCCTTATCGACAAAAGTTACAAAGCTATTTTGTTGTTTAGTGATGATATCATCGCTCACCACTCTTTCTTGCTGTTCCCTTATAAACAATCCCACTGTTTGGATCAACTCCAGACACTGTTGGATCAGGCTCTCCAATTTTAGGCTCTCCATAATAAGATTTTTCCAAATGGCTTAAAAAGAAACGGCAGCAACTTCCGTGCGAAAGCGCTGCCGCAAAATACACCCAAAACCCAAGTCTTATATATCTTCGATTATCCCATTTCTGAAATCACCTCAGTAACTTCAGGGATCATTCTCTTTAACATTCCTTCAATTCCTGCCTTTAAAGTCACGGTTGACGAAGGACAACCACTGCAAGAACCCTGCAATATAACAGTTACTCTGCCTTTATCAAAGGATTTAAACTCAATATTACCACCATCCATTTCCACAGCTGGTTTAACATATGTGTCAATCAGATCTTTAATACGTTTTACCAGGTCTGCCTCGTCTCCCGAGTATTGATATTCAACGCCTGATTCGGCCTCTATACGTGCTTTTTCTTCTTCAAATCCGGGGTTGATAATTACCCCATCTTCATCAATATAGTTTTTAATAAAATCTTTCAATAATAACATGATATCATCCCAGGTATAGCTAAATTCCTTAGTGATGGTCACGAAATTATTACAGATATAGACACCCTTTACATAGGGTAATTCGAAGAGGGCTACGGCAATGGGACTCCATTCAATCGCCATTTCTGGCTCCCGAAAATCTGCCGTACCCCGGTATAGCATACGGTTAGTTACAAATTTTAATGATTCGGGATTCGGAGTTTGCTCTGTATAGAGCATTACCGGACTCTTTGAAATTGTTTCCATATTAAATAAAGTATTGAACTACTTAGTATTACAAAAATAGAGGATTATTGTTAAACATGTATATCATCCGTAAAGTTCGTATCTCACCTGGCTTTTATCATAACCTAACTTAAGAATAAGGTTTTCCACGGTTTCATCGATCATTTTAGACCATCCGCAAATCAGAAATAAGCGATCTTCTGTAATTTTGTGATACTGACTTAGGTAGATAGGGTGGACATAACCTTTGTCACCCGGCCAGTTGACCTCTCGCGATAAGGTGACCGTATAAGTGAAGTGTGGCTCCTGGATCGCTAATCGACTGAAATCTTCCTGATATAGAATGTCTTCCTGCCTTCGGGTGCCAAAGATGAGATGGACTTTCTTTTTGAAAGCATTTCTCGATTTCAAGTCTAATAACATACTGCGAAATGGGGCAACTCCCGTTCCGGTACAGATCATAACCAATTCTTTGTCAAGCATATCATCAGTTAGGATAAACCCGCCATCAGGTCCTTTGAACTTTATCGTATCTCCGATTTTCAACTCGTGGAAAAGATAATGTGTGGCTTGTCCATGCTCTAATGAGACAATACATAGCTCTATGACTCCATTTTCCCTGGGCAGATTGGCAATGGAATAACTTCGCCATCGCTTATGTCGTTTTTCGTGTATAGGAAGATCCAGGGTAATAAATTGTCCGGGTTTATAGTCGAACATGTCCGGGTCTTCGATACGCAACCAGAAACTTTTTGTATGAGGTGTCAGGTTCACAATATCGACAACCTGGCTGTTATACCACTTTGGCATGGGGCACAATACTTAAAGTGAGAAAAATGGAAATATTAGAGGTTGGTTTGACCGACAGGGGCTCCGGCGATTGCAAGTTCTTCATAACTAAAGAACACATCAAAACCTTTTTGGTTAAAATAAGACCTTGTTTCTTCCGCCGAACGATCACTGCTAGCCAAAATGAAGTCGCCACCCCAGGCACCTAAAGATTTGATTTCACCCCAATAATCACTAAAAGATTGTTTCTTAATCGGTGCGATGTTTAAAATAGATGAGATGATTCTTTCATGATCAGCAATCAATTCATTGAATGAGTGTAAGTCATCAATAGAACATAATGAACGGGTAATCGCAGAAATATCATCGATGTCCTGTTCAGAGACTTCTTTGCCATGATATTGTTCCAGCTGTTCACGGGAGTTTTGTTTTTTCCCGGTATAGACCAGATAAAGATGATCGCTGAAAGAAGGATTAAAATCAGCGGGTTCGATCATATAACCCTCATCATCCAATTGATAATATACCGGTCCAGGTGCTTTGGCACAAGCTACATCATAACCAGAGCCACCAAATGTGTGCTCCATTAAATCAAATGGATCAACATCTGCCCACTCCGCTAGGCAACTGATCAAGGTAGAACTACTTCCCAAACCCCATTCGGGCTCGAAATCTAAATAGGTATCCACCCGGTACTTTCGCCATTTAGAAAGGAAATCGGAATTAAGTCTAACAGCAGCCTCAAAAATCTCTTTCAATCTTTGAGCAAGGTCGGAATCGGAAGTTTTAATGGGATCAAAACCGAATAAGTCGAACTTTCCGGAAAACCAAACATCTCCGTTTGGTCGATGACTCTGCCAAATGATCTCTGATCCGCTACCTTCAACAATCGACATTCGTTGACCGATATTAAGAGGCAGTCCTAGTGCTAATGCACCATCCATCACTAAGTATTCTCCACTCAGTAACACTTTGCCGCTGGCTTTAAACGTCAATTTAGGAGGCACGGGTCAGTTTTGATCGGTGGTGAAAATACAAATTTCGCGAAATCTCGTATTAAATTTTTCTTACATTTTTCTTCTTAACATTTAC
>JAGQWV010000556.1 GCA_020437045.1 Saprospiraceae bacterium
TGCCCTCGCCCTTGATCCCTAAAGCAAAATCCTCCCGCACTCACCCAAATACATTTAGGATTTGATTATAAAACCTAAAATTAATTTTTGTCCGCAAATTTTCGAATAGTATAGAATCAGAAAATCGTAGATCGAATTTGTCCACACTTAATTCTTGATGTGACTATTCTTATACATTCTATTCCCAGAAACGCCAATTAAATCCTCCTTTCAGTTCCTTACGGTCTTCTTCGCTCAGCAGAGGCTTCACCCGTTTGATAATATTATCTTTACTAACCACACCACTGGATCGATCTACGAGTTTACCATCGGAAAAATAGAGCAGTGAAGGCAGGGCCATCACTTTGTACTTTTTAGTAATCTTCTGGTTTTTATCGGCATCTAATTTCACAAAACGCACCTTCCCTGCCAGGGTTTTTTCTGCCGCTTCAAACTCCGGTGCCAGAACCTTACACGGTCCACACCAGGATGCCCAAACATCTACGACCACAGGTTGATCATGTCTCAATACAGCGGCATCAAAATTCTTTTTAGTGATACTACGAGGCATAAAATATTCTTTAGGTAATTCTTAATTCTATTTCGAAGGTAGGCCTTACTCAGAATCCATAAGTGATCAAGGTTACACTGAGTACCTCTGCCCCATAGTAAAAATCATCGGATTTTAATCCATTTTCCAGATAATTAGGGAATATTTCGCCGTGTTCCGTTCACCGCATTCTTTCATACCCTATTCGTTCATCAAGATTGCAGTCAAAACGCTATCCACTTGACTTTCATCCAATCCTACCTTCATATCTGGATGATACAATAATCTGATTAAATCCCGATCGATTGAGGCATATTCTGTTGTACTGGTCCAGGCAGACTGAAAAATGCTCTCAGCATACAATGGCGAATCTTGAGCTAATCCTAGCGACTGAGTTAATTCTTCACGCAATAAATGCTTTTGTTCTGTAGGATTGGCCCGTACAATATCAACATACATATGCCCCGATGTAAAATTATTCTGACCATTCCAAAAAACAGAAAACAAACCCCAGTTAGAATTAATTAAATTGGTTTGACTGGGATATATGTTGGCATAATCAGATCCCGTGCCAAAGAAGATATAATAATTCGACTCCAGCGAATCATTTACAATATTCATTCTAAAGCCATCCGATGTCAATTCATTTATTTCCATCAGGATGTCTTCCAATTCATCCAGCAATGCTGTAGTCGCGACACCACCAATATATATACGCAAGTCAGAATTCCATTTTCGGGTTATATGACTGGCGTTACCAAATTCAAAACCTAAGGCAATTTCCTTGAAATAATCAATAACCTCCAACTCGTATGCACTAAGCGCTGACTCAGGTGGCAAAACACCATCATTCTTAGAACACGATAAAAAAATAATACCTAGCAGAAATGTCAACAAAGTGTTGTTGCTCATGCTAGTCCCTGTTTCATCCTTCCTAATCACCATTGAATTAACTTGAGAAATCTTTTCATTCATTTTGCTGCGTCTAGACTATCATTAAGTTAAGCCATAAATTTCCATTGTAACCCGAAAGCTACATATTTTAAATAAGTCTGTCAGATCTCCAGTCCCTGATTTATAAGATGTTGTATTGGTGTAACATCCAAAGATCCGGGAATACTTAAACGCTTTAAGTTCTTAAGATTAGCTAGGGGGCTCAGGTCCTTGATCTTTGTCTGGGTTAATGACAGGTACTCCAATTGTGTCAAAGTTGACAAGGCATCCACATTTTTGACCCGGGTACTGGACAGAACAAGATTTCTTAAATTGCGTAGTCCAGATAACGGTGATAAGTCACTAATTTTTGTCCTGTGTAAGGAAAGTGATTCTATGTTTTCTAATCCTGACAGACAGCTGAAATCACTTACTTTTGAGCAGTCACTCATATCAAGTTTTTCGAGAAAATGCATTTTTGCCAAGGCATCAATATTTTGCAATTTAATATCCGGCATAGTCAACCTTCTCAAATTCGTCAACCCAATTAACGGCTCCAACTTTATCTTTGGAAAAGCTTTACCGATAGACAGGTGTTCCAACTGCTCTAAATTCGACAATGGACTTAGGTCGTTAAACTTATTAAAACTTAAATTTAAATACTTAAGCTTGGTCAGCCCTGCAAGGCTTTCTAGATCTCTGATGTTATTTAAGGCAAGGGCTAAGTGCCATAGATTTACTTTATCAGCTAAGGGACTGATATCCTTGAGAATCCGGGCATCATTAATTTCCAAAATTTCTAAAAAATAATGTCCTTTTAGAGCATTAATATCCCTGATCGAAAAATTGTCTATAATTAATATTTTCAACCTTTTCAAAGATTTCAAGAAATCAACATCTGTGAATCCATGTGAGGAGGTTGCAATGAATAAACTCTCTAATTTTTGCAATTCGGAAATTGGTGTAAAATCCTTGATTTCCGTATAACTCAAATCTAATTGGTTTAGACCTCTGACATTTCGGATACTACTCATTTCCACCACAGGCCACCCTACTATTTTCAATCTTTCTAAATCAGGAAAAACAGAAAAATCAGGAAGCGGTCCCTTTAAGTCCTGATATCCTGGATGATCAGAACTCACCGGCAAATCCAATGCTCTTACTGGTTTTCTGAGGTCGACTTTCGGCTGGATTGCTTTTATAATTGAGTAAATATCCGATGGCTTCTTCATGCTAATCTTTTCTCGGCGATTCGGAGGATTGATCAATCTCTATTGATCTTAGAAATTTTAGATAAAATAGTTTACATTATGCCGGTGTATAAAGGTATAATTGATCCAAACACCAGGGTATCCAATATAAACAAGATTAATCATGTACCTATTGTAACTTAATCCAGAATACTGACCATGAAAATTTTTCCATTTGCTCTTTATCTATGCCTGTCAACTTTTACGACACTCCATGCTCAAAATAATCCAATCACCTTTGCGGATAAAGTCTGGGCCGGCGATTTCGTCTGTGAACCTGCCACTTTACAATGTGCCGGTTTTGAGTGGGAAATCCATGGGGATGCCAACCGTGATGCTCAGGTAGCAGTGAGTTACCGGAAACTCGGTGTGGCACAATGGACACCAGCACAACCCTTATTAAGGATCGGTGGTGAAAAAATATATGGCCATGGCCAGCGGTGGATCTACGAAACACCACCCATGTTTGCCGGCAGCATTTTTAATCTTGAAGAAGATACTGATTACGAATGTCGTTTTATCATGTCTGATCCGGATGGAGTACTGGGAGAGGATACGCTTGTACAGCGGGTCATTCATACCAGAAAAGAACCGGAACCCTATTCACATGGAAATATATATCATGTATATCCTATTGATTACGAAGGCAATAAAATTCAACCCGCGTTTACCGGACTAAATGAGGCTTATTACGGAGGGGGTAATGGCGGTGATTGGTGGCTAGTACCCGAGCCAAGAGTACAACCCGGCGATATTATCCTGATCCATGCAGGAACCTACAAGGGTGATTTACTTAACTATGTGGATCCTCTGGCTTTAAATTTTCACGGTGCCTACGTTTTAACGCAAAAAGCAACGGCAGACAAACCCATTACCATCAAAGCAGCAGGAGACGGGGAAGTGATCTTCGATGGCTCAGGAGCCTATCGCCTCTTTGATGTGATGGCGGCTGACTACCACTATTTTGAGGGACTTACGATCAGGAATACTCAAATCGCCTTCTATGCCGGATTGAAGCACGTCAAAGGATGTTCCGGTCTGACCGTTAAGCATTGTCAAATCGAAGATGTGGGGATTGCGGTAATGACCCATAGTGAGGAATCGAAGAACTTCTATATCGCAGACAACACCATGATCGGTCGACATGATCCGGACACGCTCCATGGATGGTATGGCTTCGAAGAACCGACGCCATTGAGCTCCTATTATGCTATCAAAGTTTATGGATCGGGCCACGTAATTTGTCATAACGATATTTCCTTTTTCCATGATGGGATTTGCGTGGATACCCATGGACTACCCGAAGATAGTCAACAGCAAAAATGTGTGTCCATCGATATTTATCGTAACGACATTTTTAACATGTCCGATGATTTTATCGAGACAGACGGTGGCGTACATAATATCCGTGTTTTTGAAAACCGTGGATTTAATTCTTATCATGCCGGACTAAGTGCTCAACCAATGTTTGGTGGCCCCGCGTATTTTATCCGAAACACACTCTACCAGGTCACCGGAACCACCTTGAAATTTACGATAAGGCCGGCGGGATTACTTGTGTATCAAAATACTTTTTGCACTAATACGGCTTTTGTTTCAGCTGCTAATACGCATTTCCGTAACAACTTATTCATGAGTACCGATGCTGAGAGAGCCTGGAGTGGAACCTTTCTGACAGATTATTCAAGTTCAGACTACAATGGCTATTGCGTGTTGCAAAAAGGTTTTCGTTGGCGGATGCCCAATAATCCGGAATATAATAATGGGGATGAAAATGAATTACAGTGGCAGGACGCCACAGACTTAAAAACTTTTCAAAAACTCACGGGTTGGGAAACCCACGGAGTCCTGCTGAATTATTCAATTTTTAAAAATGTAGCACCTCCTGATCCGCAAAAAAAAGGTACCGTCTATCCAAGAGAAGGTTACGATTTTCAACTGGTACAGGGTGCCAAAGCCATCGATCAAGGGCTATTATTACCCAACATAAATGATCAATATACCGGCCAGGCTCCTGATCTCGGCGCCTGGGAATTTGGCACCAAAGAAATTAATTATGGCCGAAGAAATTAATTGCAATTTAAGTTGAGAACAAATGGTTTAAAAGC
>JAGQWV010000557.1 GCA_020437045.1 Saprospiraceae bacterium
GATATCTTTCGTGTTGTCTTTTTTATTCAACCAAAAAGAAATGGCGATAAAAAAAGCTCCTGCTGCGAAGGTCAGAATATAAAAAAGAGCTCCCGATCCCATGAGTGAACTCAGCGAAATTGTGCCCAGATCCGGACCCAGTATACCGCCTAAATCCGGAAGTAATAAGGTAAAAATCAAACCACCAACCAATCCGCCAATGATGCCGGTAAGTGCATCCAGTGACCCTTCACCAAGAGAGATGAACAGGGTGCCCGGACAGTACCCGAGAATGGCCATTCCCACGCCAAAAATTAATCCACCCAACACGATCCCTCCAGAGATAAATGGTTTTACGTGAAAGGAAGCAAAGCCAAACCCAATCGTAAGGCTAAGTAAAATGGCTCCGATGCCGATCGCCAGAGCTATTGTTTTTACTACCGCCAGGTTTTCGAGGGTGGCCAGGCCACTGATCACATTAAATTTATTCAGGTTGGCATATTGAAGGATCAACCCGAATACAAACCCTAGGACCAAAATCATCGCTATCATGAACTGCTTATATTTTCCAATGATGAAATAAGATTTTGATCTGGACACAACGATAAAGCTGATAACCTGTCGACAGATCAATCAAGGCAAAAGGTAGAATTTTGGCGTAAATTGCTCTGTGCGTGAGATCACATAAGGTCAGAAGAGACTCATGACTGTCAGAATTTCAATCAACCGAATGACGAGATTTCCAGTAAAGATTCGTCGCTGTGCTTCTCCATGAAATTGAGATGCCAATAATGTAATCAAATTATTGAATAGCATTGATGCTACATCCGAAAAAAAATCTTCCCGGTCAATCTGATTTATCCGCCTTTTCCGGTGAGGCTGACGATGGGGCATATCATTTCTTCCATGGAAATACCCCCGTGCTGAAAGGTGTTTTTAAAATAATTGTTGTAATAACTGTAATTGTTCGGATAGAGAAAATACTTATCGTCTTTGGCAAATATATACGATGAGCTGACATTGGGACGGGGAAGACCTACATCTTCGGGATCACGAACCTCAAATACATCTTTGTAATCGTATTTTAAATTACGACCTAATTTATATCTTAAATTGGTGGTCGTCTCCCGGTCACCCACGACCTTCGATGGTTGTTTCACCCGGATGGTTCCATGGTCAGTAGTGACCAGTAAAGTAATATCTTTTTGAGATACCTTTTGTAGCGCCGTCCATAATGGAGAATGAATAAACCAGGAATTGGTAAGCGAACGATAAGCTCTTTCATCTCCTGCCAGCTCTTTCAATACTTCCATTTCAGTACGGGCATGTGAAAGCATATCAATAAAATTATAAACGATCACCGTGATGTCATTATGGAGATAATTTAAAATTTGATCTTCCAGTTGCTGTCCGGCATTCACATTGGTGACTTTGATATAATCCATCTTTATCTCATCTCTTACCAACCTTTTTAATTGCGCCTGGAATAATTCCTTTTCGAATAAATTTTTTCCCCCTTCATCGGTATCATTTCTCCAGTATGATGGATAATGTTTTTCAATTTCTCTGGGTAGCATTCCGGCAAAAATAGAATTACGACTGTACTGGGTTGATGTTGGTAAAATGCTATAGAAAAAATCTTCATTGGTTACCCGGAAATTAGACACCAGGGTGCGTTCAATAATTTTCCACTGATCAAATCGTAAATTATCCAGCACGACAAAAAATATTGGTTTCTTGGTTTGTAAATGCGGCAATACTTTTTGTCTGACCAATTGATGAGATAAAATAGGACCGTCTTCTTTTTCTTTTATCCAATCTGTATAATGCCTGGTGATGTATTTTGAAAATTCAGCATTAGCTTCGCTTTTTTGCATGCTCAAAATGTCAGACATTTCTTCAGTACGTGAATCATCAAGTTTAATTTCCCAGTTAATTATTTTTCGATAAACATTTGTCCAGTCATCAAAGGTCAGTCCACTATTTATTTCCATAAATATCTGACGAAATTCCTGTTGGTAATCAGAGGTCGTTTTTTCCCGGACCAGGCGTTTATTGTCGATGATTTTTTTTAGTGTTAGCAAAATCTGATTGGGATTGACTGGCTTAATCAGGTAATCGTCGATTTGAGAGCCGATTGCTTCCTCCATGACATTTTCGGCTTCATTTTTCGTGATCATCACGATCGGAACATTGGAATTATTAGCCTTTAACTTCGACAGGGTTTCCAACCCGGTCATCCCCGGCATCGATTCATCAAGAAAGACAACATCAATATCTTTTTGCTGATCATATTCTTCAATGGCATCATAACCATTGGAGACCGTGACAACATCGTAGCCTTTTTTTTCCAGAAATAATAACTGTGGCTTCAGTAAATCGATCTCGTCATCAGCCCAAAGAATTTTGATTTTATCCATATGTTCAAGTAACTTTTGCGGTTATTCAATTAGGTAATATGTAAATAAAAAATGGTAATGATTATTTATTAAGCGATTCTTCCCATTTTTGCCAAAGTGAAAACGATGAGCAATCTGATTCTAGTACTCGCCTATAATGAATAAGAACAAGATTTTTAACGATCCGGTTTACGGGTTTGTAAGTATCCACTATGAAATCCTGTACGATCTGATCCAGCATCCTTATTTTCAACGTTTGCGACGTATTACCCAACTGGGTATGACGCACCTCACCTATCCCGGGGCGGTACACACCCGGTTTCATCATGCTTTAGGGGCGCTCCATCTTATGAATCTATCGCTAGAAGTATTAAGACAAAAAGGAGCGGAGATTACCAACGAGGAGGCGGAAGCTGCCAGTATCGCTATTTTACTGCACGATATCGGTCATGGTCCTTTTTCGCATGCTTTAGAAGGCCGACTGATTGGGGTGCCGCATGAATCCATTTCAGCCAGATTGCTTGACCTGCTTAATGATCAGTTTGCCGGAAGGCTTTCTATGGGTATCGCTATTTTCAAGAACAACTATCCCAAAAAATTTCTTCATCAATTGATAAGTGGCCAACTGGATCTGGACCGGATGGATTATTTAAACCGTGATAGTTTTTACACCGGGGTCATGGAGGGTAAGATAGGTTATGATCGCATTATCAAAATGCTGCGGGTGGAAAATGGTCAATTGGTAGTTGAAGCTAAAGGAATTGCCTCCATAGAGAAATTTTTGGTAGCCCGTAAGATTATGTACTGGCAGGTCTATCTGCATAAAACGGTTCTTGCGGCTGAAATTATGCTGATAAGTGCCATTGACCGGGCAAAACTTTTATTTTCTGGGGGCGACCTGGATGCTCTCACTCAGCCGTTAGCTACGTTGTTTTCACATCAATGGTCTAATCCGGGATCGCAGTATGATATTTTAAATGCCTTTGTCAACCTCGACGATGTGGATATCATGATTCTGTTGAAGGACGCTCTACATAGTAAAGACTATATTTTAAGAACACTGGCCGAGGGCCTGATAAATAGACAGCTATTCAAGGTCCAACTTTCAAGCATTCCTTATGATACGGGTCGGGTCACCCAAATAATACGCCAATTGGCAGCGTCGCTGGATCTTGATGAGGCAGTGTCGAAGTCATTGGTCTTCACCGGTGAGGAGCAAGTGGAGATCTACAATCCCCAAAGAGATCAGATAAGGATTTTTCAGAAAGATGGACGGACACTTGACCTGAGCCAAATGGAAGAATTTGATTACTTCCGTCAATCCAATACTAAATATTATCTCTGCCATCCAGCCCTTGAATAAGGATTACTTCGTGGTCTGCACCTATTCTATGTCCTAAGTCATCAAGACGTACAGTATTATCGCACTCACAGTGTATTTGAGTCGGGTAAAATATTTTACATTTGCGCTTCATTTATATGAAATAATTAAATATGTCTGATCAACTCGTTACTGATCTCATTCAACAGGAGCTCCATCGTCAGCGCGAAGGCATCGAATTAATCGCTTCCGAAAATTTTACCAGCCAAGCTGTTCTGGATGCTATGGGTACCTGTCTGACTAATAAATATGCAGAAGGATACCCTGGTAAACGCTATTATGGCGGCTGCCAGATCGTTGATCAGATTGAGGATCTGGCGATTGACCGGTTAAAACAAATTTTTGGTGCAGCTTATGCCAATGTACAACCTCATTCCGGTGCTCAGGCTAATGCAGCCATATTCCTGGCAGTACTCAATCCCGGTGATACGGTTCTTGGTTTTGATCTCTCACATGGGGGGCATCTTTCCCATGGATCACCAGTCAATTATTCAGGAAAGGTCTACCGGCCGGTCTTTTATGGGGTGGATAAAGAAACGGGTACAATCAACATGGATACAGTACGGGAAATCGCTCACCGGGAAAAACCCAAATTGATTGTTTGTGGTGCTTCAGCCTATGCCAGAGATTGGGACTATGCCACGTTTCGAAAGATCAGTGATGAAGTGGGCGCTTTGCTTCTGGCAGATATTGCCCACCCGGCAGGCTTAATCGCCGCGGGCTTATTGGACGATCCGCTACCGCATTGTCATATTGTATCATCAACCACCCACAAAACACTGAGGGGACCTCGTGGTGGTCTGATTATGATGGGCCAGGATTTTGACAATCCCTGGGGCAAAAAGACTAAAAAGGGTTCGTCGATTAAGATGTCCTCTATTCTGAATAGTGGGGTTTTCCCAGGAATGCAGGGTGGACCCCTTATGCATGTGATCGCTGCGAAGGCAGTTGCTTTTGGTGAGGTGTTAATGCCGGAATTTAAAACCTATGCCCAGCAAGTGATCTCCAATGCTCAGGCTATGGCCACTGCTTTCACCGATCTGGGATACCATCTCATTTCCGGCGGAACGGATAATCATTTGATGCTAATTGATCTTCGTTCAAAAGGATTGACCGGCAAGATAGCCGAACAAGCCCTGGTAGCTGCCGATATTACGGTCAATAAGAATATGGTGCCTTTTGATACACAAACACCATTTGTGACTTCTGGTATCCGGGTAGGTACCGCTGCCATTACCAGTCGGGGATTTAAGGAGTCAGATTGTATCAAAACGGTAGAATGGATGGATTATATTCTTCAGGATCCAGAAAATGAGTCTCGGATAAAGGAGGTCAAAAAGGAAATCAATAAATACATGGAGCGTTTTCCTTTGTATACCTGAGCCGTTTTGTACAAGCCTATCAGATAAATCACTTTTTGCCTTAACTGTTTCTATTCTCCAGTAGTTGGTAGCTCCGGATATTCAATTTTAGTGAGAAATAGTCCCTGAGCCGGAGCCGAGAGACTTTTGGCCAGTGTTTTTTGTTGTTCCAGAGCGAGCCGTACATCATCCAGAGGGACCTTATGCATTCCCACCTGCAGACTCATACCGACAATCAGTCGAACCATACCCCGGAGAAAACGATTGGCGGATATCCGAAACACCATCTGCTGCCCTTCACCTTCCCATTGGGCATCCGAGATCTCGCATAGATAATGATCTACGTCGGAATGTGTCTTACAAAAAGGGAAAAAAGCCTTGTGTTTTTTTAGCAGATCAGCCATCTGTTGCATCAATGGCCAGTCAAGTTGTTTGAAATAATAATAATGGTACACCAGTCCCTCCTGAAAAGGATTCGCTTGACCGTTCAGATAATAATGATATGTTCTTTTAGTTGCACTGAACCGTGCATGCAGTGTGTCCGGGACGATCGTCAGGCTATCGATGGCGATATCAGCCGGTAGCATCCGATTTAAGTGGTTAAGAATCTTATTTGTCTCCAGGGTGACGCCATCCCAATCAAAGTGTGCATAATATTCTGAAGCATGAACTCCGGCGTCTGTCCGACCGCACCCCACAACAGGAACCTCCAGCCGCAGCAATTTGGCCAGGTTCTCTTCAATACATTGTTGCACTGATAAACCGTTTGGTTGTCTCTGCCAACCAACATACGCTGTACCCCGGTAAGAAAGCTTTATAAAGTATCTCAATACTGGCGTTCTTTTTAAGGTGTTATGATTATTTTCAGAATGGTTTGATAACTCATTGCCGATGATAAGGCTGCAATGCATCGGCCAGTATTCTGTCATTTGAAAGTCTTGGCACCTTGTTTTGACCACCTAATTTTCCAATGGATTGCATATAATCCCGAAAAGCATGTGGCTTCAATAACGTAACCTTGACCGGTCTTAGAATTTTGCCTTCGATCAGATCCCGGTAATAAATGTTTTGTTCCTGCATGGCAACATCGAGTTTCTCCTCAATCAGTTTTATATCTCCATCAAAACCAGTCAATTCAATAAACCATTCATGGTAGGGAAGACCCTCTGCGGGGTTTACCTGCGGGGCAACCGTAAATTCAATGACCTGGAAACCTAACGTCGAGGAGGTCTGCATCATCGCTTCATCTACTTCCTTGCCAATTACATGTTCACCAAAAGCGGAAATAAAATGCTTAATCCTTCCTGTGACCTTCAACCGGGGTGGACGGAGGCTCGTAAATTCAACGGTGTCACCAATATTATAGGCCCATAAACCGGCATTGCTGGTGACGATGAGGGCGTAGTTGATGCCAGTCTCAACTTCAGCAAGACTGAGCCTTGGTGGATTTTCGCTGTGAATTTCTGTCAGTGGAATGAATTCGAAAAACATTCCGGCATTGGTATTCAGTAGCAGGCCTTCCGATGGATGTTTGTCCTGAAACGCAAAAAATCCTTCAGAGGCCGGAAAGGTCTCAATACTGTCAATCGACTTTCCAACAAGATTTTCCAGTTGTGACCGGTAGGGTTCAAAATTGACCCCACCGTAGACAAAAAGACTAAGATTAGGAAATACTTCGATCACCTGCTTTTTACCTGTATATGCCAAAAGTTCTTCATAAAACATTTGTACCCATGGAGGTATGCCGCCGATGACCCGGACATCCAACTGAGCACATTCCCTGACGATGGCGCTGACCTTATCTTCCCAGGCATCGATGCAGTTGACCTCATGACTGGGTAGTTTATTTCCTTTTACCCAACCGGGTATCTGATGATTGACAATTCCTGACAGTCGTCCAGTGTTAATGCCGGCTGTTTTCTGCAAGATGGGTGAACCGGACAAATAGAGCATTTTCCCATCAAAAAACCGGTGATTGCCAGATTCAACCATATAAGTAAATAGACTGTTTCGTGCACTATCTACATGATGAGGAGTACTCTCTTTGCTCAAAGGGATATATTTCGTCCCTGATGTAGTGCCACTGGTTTTAGCGAAGAAAAGCGGAATTCCCGGCCAGAGAATGTCGGGTTTAGCCTCTTTTATCAAATCGATATAAGGCGCAAAGGATTCGTAATCCCGGATCGGTACATTCTTTTTAAAATCTACATAGCCTTGAATCTTGTCAAAATGATGATCTCGGCCAAATTTGGTGTTCTTCGCCTTTGAAACCAGCATGTTTAAAGTGAGCCATTGATCGTCAATAGCGCGGTCTGATTGTCTCCGCAGGTTGGCAACAATCTTCTTCGCAAAAGGTGATATCAGCAGTGACTTCAAGCCCATATGCTACCGAAGATAACAAGCAAGCCGAATATGACCAGCTTCGTAAAAGAAAAAAAGCGATTTAATTCAATCGCAGATCTTCCTGGTGATATCCGGGGAAATCTTCCTTTTTTATCTGAAACAGGGAAGCAGCCAGGTTTTGATTACTGTTGGTCTTGTCAATATGGAGATAGTATCGCGAGCCATCTTTTGAAAATAGCTCTATTGTATCGATAAGGCCGGTTTTCTGGCTGATTATAATCCGGGCTTTGGTGTATTCGCTGTCTTTACTGAGCGGTTTAAATTCAATTTTTTGAATCATCTTCGTTCCTTCCATACCTTCGAATTCCAGATGGTAGTCGAAGTCCGGGTTATTGTATATTGACAATAA